>JAOTWE010000360.1 GCA_029863065.1 Betaproteobacteria bacterium | reverse complement strand
GTAGTTGGCATAGTAGACCACGCCGCCGAAATCGGTGTCTTCGTAGTACACCCGCACCGGCCAGGCGAACACTTCGCTCAGGATTGCCCACCGGGCGGCATGAGCAAGTCGTGCGCGCCCGACGGCGCCACCAGGCCGAAGTGCCGGTAGGCGGCCAGCGTGGCGACGCGCCCGCGCAGCGTGCGCTGCAGGTAGCCCTGCTGGATGAGGTAGGGTTCGAGCACGTCTTCGATGGTGTCGGCGTCCTCGCCGATGGCGTGGGCGAGGTTTTCCACGCCCACCGGGCCGCCGCCGAATTTCTCGATCACCGCCAGCAGCAGCTTGCGATCCATCACGTCCAGCCCGAGCACGTCAACATCGAGCATGGCGAGCGCGGCTTCGGCCACGCTTTTCGAGACGGTGCCCGTCGCCTTCACCTGCGCGTAATCGCGCACGCGGCGCAAGAGGCGATTCGCCACGCGCGGCGTGCCGCGCGCGCGGCGCGCGATCTCGGCGCCGCCCTCCTCGGCGAGCGCCACTTCGAGCAGGCCGGCCGAGCGCCGCACGATCGCGCCCAGCTCGGGCTCGCTGTAGAACTCCAGGCGCGCGACGATGCCGAAGCGGTCGCGCAGCGGGTTGGTGAGCATGCCGGCGCGCGTGGTGGCGCCGACCAGCGTGAACGGCGGCAGGTCGAGCTTGATCGAGCGCGCCGCCGGCCCCTCGCCGATCATGATGTCGATCTGGTAGTCCTCGAGCGCCGGGTACAGGATCTCCTCGACCACCGGCGACAGGCGGTGGATCTCGTCGATGAACAGGACGTCCCTCGGCTCCAGGTTGGTGAGCAGCGCCGCCAGGTCGCCGGGGCGCTCGAGCACCGGTCCCGAGGTCTGGCGCAGGTTCACGCCCATTTCGCGCGCGATGATGTGCGCGAGCGTCGTCTTGCCCAGCCCCGGCGGGCCGAACAGGAGCACGTGGTCGAGCGCCTCGCTGCGGCCGCGCGCCGCCTGGATGAAGATGGCGAGCTGTTCGCGCGTTTTCTGCTGGCCGACGTAGTCGGCGAGCCGCACCGGCCGCAGCGACCGTTCGAACTGCTCTTCCTGGGGGGAGGCGGGGGCCGCCGCGATCAGACGATCGCTTTCGATGGCCATGACCGGATTTTGCCAGAGCCGGGACCTTTGCCCCTTGTCGTTTGCACGGCGACGGCATAGCATTTCCGGCATGAACACCGCCCGCCTGCTCGCTGCTGCCGCAATCGGCGCCCTGTGGGCGTCCGGGGCCCTCGCCCAGGCCAGCGCGTCCGGCGCCGGCTGGCACCTCGGCGGCGGGATTCGCCCGCCGGCCTCCGCGGACAGCGACATCGGTTACCGGAATTTCGGCGGCTATCGCTTCACGCGCAACTGGGGCGTCGAGCTGGGCTACTCCGACCTGGGCCGGGGCAACGGCAGCGAGCGCAGTCAGTTCGAGGCGCAGAAATCCGGCGTCCAGACGAGCGCCTGGACCCTGGCTGGCACCGGCGTGTTGCCGATCGGCGAGGATTTCTCCCTGCAGGGGCGGCTGGGGCTTTCGGTGGCCTCGCCCGACGCCACAGCCATGACGGCGGGAACCGGCTTCGGCTCGGCTTTCCCGCGCTACCGGCCCACGGTGCTGTGGGGCTTCGGCGGTCAATACGACCTGAACGACAGCGTCGGGCTGCGCGTCGACTACAACAACTTCGGCCGGCTGGCCGACGATCCGAACAGCACTCGCTCCGACCTCTGGTCGATCAACGCCGTCGTCCGCTTCTAGGCCTCAAGGCCTGGCGAGCGTCTTGAGCGCGGCGCGGATGCCTTCGGCGACGCTCAACCCGGCTGCCAGCCCTCGGGTCGCCTGCAGCGCTTCCTTCTCGTTGTAGCCGAGCGCCAATAGCGCGTTCAGGACGTCGCCGGCGCCGGCGCCCGAGGGCTTCGCGTCGGCAAGCTTGCCTTTCAGTTCGAGCAGCAGCCGCTCGGCGGTCTTCTTGCCGATGCCGGGAATCCTCGTCAGGCGCGC
>JAOTWE010000358.1 GCA_029863065.1 Betaproteobacteria bacterium | reverse complement strand
AGGGCAACGTGGCGCAGCAAATCTTCTGGTACACCGCGTTTACCGCCTCGATGGTCGCGCCGAAGAAAGACGGCAACAATACCGTCGATGACGCTGGCAAGCCGCTGTGGCGCATGGCGCCGTCGCCGCATGGACCGTACTGGATCGAGGGCATGAAGCTCGGCTACCAGGACGCGGGCTCGTGGACGCTGTTCAAGTCGACGCCGGTCAATCGCCGCAAGGCGGCCTGGCTGTACGGTCAATTCGTCGTTTCGAAGACCGTGT
Organism: Betaproteobacteria bacterium; assembly: GCA_029863065.1. Taxonomy (GTDB): domain Bacteria; phylum Pseudomonadota; class Gammaproteobacteria; order Burkholderiales; family SG8-39; genus JAABQT01. The sequence continues at coordinate 1,745 of JAOTWE010000358.1, read as the reverse complement.
CGCTGAAGAAGAGCCACGTCGGCCTGACCATCATTCGCGACTCGGACATCAACCACAAATCGTTCACGGAGCGGGCGCCGAAGCTCGGCGGCCTGGTGGAGTTCTACCGCTCGCCGGACCGCGTGCTGTGGACGCCGACCGGCATCAACGTGCCCGACTACCCCAAGCTCGCGCAGCTCTGGTGGCAACAGATCGGCGACGTCAACTCGGGCACGTTCACGCCGCAGCAGGCCATGGACCGCCTGGCGAAGGAGATGGACCAGGTCATGGCGCGCATGGAAGAAGCCGACAAGAAGGACAAGGTGTACAGCGGCTGCGGGCCGCGCCTTAATCCTGAGAAAGACCCGAAGGAATGGCTCGGTCGGCCCGACGGCCCGAAGGCAAAGCTCGCCAACGAAAAGCCGAAGGGCATGACAGTGGACTACGACGAGCTGGTGAAGCGCTGGGCCAAGCGCTGAGGCAGTCGCCCGATCGGGCTGGCACGGACGGGAGGAACAAGGCCTCCCGTCCGTGTTAGTTTTGGCGAGGGCTTTTCACACGGATCTCGTGGCTGATTTATCTTGACGCTCGCTCTGAAGAACGTGGTGCGGCGCGTGGGCGCCGAAACTCACATCCATGAAACCAGCCTCGAGCTGCGGCCGGGCGGTTTCAACATCCTGCTCGGCACCACCCTCTCGGGCAAGAGCACGTTGCTGCAGCTGATGGCCGGACTGGTCCCGCCGACCTCCGGCCGCATTTGGTTCGGTGGGCGCGACGTCACGGGAGTGCCCGTCCAGAAGCGCAAAGTCGCGATGGTGTTCCAGCAATTCATCAACTACCCGAACTTTTCCGTCTACGAAAACATCGCTTCGCCGCTGCGAGTCGCGCGCCTGCCGGAAGCCGAAGTGCGCACTCGAGTCGGCCGGATCGCGGAACTGATGCAGCTCACGCCCTTTCTGCAGCGACGGCCGGCGGAGCTCTCCGGCGGGCAGCAGCAGCGAACCGCGCTCGCGCGCGCCTTGGTCAAGGATGCCGACCTGGTACTGCTGGACGAGCCGCTCGCCAACCTGGACTACAAGCTGCGCGAAGCGCTTCGGGAAGAGCTGCCGAAGCTGTTCGCCGATCGATCCTGCACGGTGGTCTACGCCTCCAGCGAACCAGGAGAGGCGCTGCTGCTCGGCGGGCACACCGCGACCCTGCATGAAGGGCGCGTTACCCAGTTCGGGCCGAACACGTCGGTTTATCGCGAGCCGCGCGACCTCGCGACCGCGCGCGTGTTTTCCGATCCGCCGATCAATACTGCGCAGGTGGTAAAGGAAGGCGGGCGCATCCGGCTGTCGGAGCAGGTCAACTGGGCGGCCGAGGGCAGCCTGCGCGATCTGGCCGACGGCCCCTACACGGTCGGCCTGCGGCCCCACTACGTCCAGCCTGCCTCGGGCAGGGCCGCTGGTGTGGAGGTCGACTGCAACGTTCTCATTGCCGAAATCAGTGGCTCGGAAAGCGTGGTGCATTTCGACCTGGGGGGCCTCACCTGGGTTTCGCTCTCGCACGGCGTACACGCCTTCAAGGTAGGCGTGAGCGCTCGCTTCGAGCTGGACGTCGGTCGTTGCATGTATTTTGCGCCGGACGGCGCGCGCGTCGCGGCCTGACGATCATGGCGCGCATTCAGCTGGAGCAATTGCGGCACAGCTACCTGGCGGCGCCGGCGCGCGACGCCGACTGGGCGCTGAAGGATATCGACCTGACCTGGGAGGATGGCGGCGCGT
>JAOTWE010000359.1 GCA_029863065.1 Betaproteobacteria bacterium | reverse complement strand
TGCACGCGCACCAGCGTCTCGGTATCGACCGCCGGCCTTCCCGCCACCAGCGCCAGATGCGTGCCATGCGTCGGCACGTCGTGGAAGGTGATGAGGTGAAAGCGCCCCCATGCGGTGTCGATCTCGCGCTCCAGGCCGCGGTTGACGAGCGACTCGTGCCGGCTGCGGTGCTCGATGAGATCGGCGATGGTGCCGATTCGCAAGCCGTGCCGCGCGCAGAATTCGAGCAGGTCGGGCAGCCGCGCCATCGTGCCGTCGTCCTTCATCACCTCGCACAGCACCGCCGCGGGCGCGAGGCCCGCGAGGCGCGCCAGGTCGCAACAGGCTTCGGTGTGGCCGGCGCGCACCAGCACGCCGCCCGCCTGCGCGACGAGCGGGAACACATGACCGGGCTGGACGATGTCCTCGGCCTTGGCGTCGGGCGCGGCGGCCACCTTGATGGTGAGCGCGCGGTCGGCCGCCGAGATGCCGGTGGCGATGCCCTCGGCCGCCTCGATCGAGCTGGTGAAATTGGTGCCGTGGCGCGAGCGGTTCTGCTCCACCATCGGCCTCAAGCCCAGGCGCAGCGCGTGCGCCTCGGTGATCGGCATGCAGATCAGGCCGCGGCCGTGGCGGGCGAGGAAGTTGATTTTCTCGGCGGTGACGAATTCCGCCGCGAACACGAGGTCGCCCTCGTTCTCGCGGTCCTCGTCGTCCACCAGGACGACCATCTTGCCGGCGCGCAGGTCGGCGACGATGTCGGCGACCGGGCTGATGGCGGTGGATTCCCTGCGCATGCCGCCATTATGCCGTACTACTACTCTGTGCCGCCCTCGTCAGCTGCGGCGGCAGCGGCGCTGCTGGCGGCGGCAGCGGCGCTGGCGCCGCCCACCTTTTCGCGGATGCGCGCCGACTTGCCGGAGCGCTGGCGCAGGTAATACAGCTTCGCGCGCCGCACCTCGCCTTTTCTCTTCACCTCGACCGAGGCGATGAGCGGCGAATAGGTCTGGAAGGTGCGCTCCACGCCTTCGCCGGAGCTGATCTTCCTCACCGTAAAGGAGGAGCCGATGCCGCGGTTTTTCTTGGCGATCACCACGCCCTCGAAGGCCTGGGCGCGCTTGCGCTCGCCCTCGACCACGTTGACGTTGACGATCACGGTGTCGCCGGGGGAGAAATCGGGGATGGTCTTCGCCAGCCGCTTGATCTCTTCCTGCTCGAGTTTCTCAATGAGGTTCATTTTTCGCTCCGCTCTTTCGTCTCCTGCCTGAATTCCTCAAGCAGTTTCTGTTCTTCGCCGCTCAGGCGCCGCGCCGCGATCAGTTCGGGCCGCCGCTGCCACGTGCGCCCCAGCGCCTGCTTCAGCCGCCAGCGCCGGATTTCCTCGTGGTGCCCCGACAGCAGCACTTGCGGGATCCCTTCGCCGGCGTACGTCTCCGGCCGCGTGTACTGCGGACAGTCCAGCAACCCGGCGGCGAACGACTCCTCGAGCGCCGACTGCCCATCGCCCAGCGCCCCGGGCAACTGCCGCACCACCGCGTCGATCACCGCCATCGCCGCCAGCTCGCCGCCCGAGAGCACGTAGTCCCCGAGCGACAGCTCTTCATCCACGCGGCGCCGCACCAGCCTTTCGTCCACGCCTTCGTACCGGCCGCAAAGCAGCGTCACCGCTTTCCTGCCCGCCAGCTCCATCACTTTCGCGTGATCGAGCCGCTTGCCCTGCGGCGAGAGGTAGATCACGTCGCCCCCGCCCGCCGCTTTTGCCGCATCCAGCGCCTTCTCCAGCGGCTCGGCCAGCATCACCATGCCGGGCCCGCCGCCGTACGGACGGTCGTCCACCGTCCGGTAGTTGTCGGTCGTGAAATCGCGCGGATTCCACGTCGCCAGCCGCCACAGCCCCGCGTCCAGCGCCTTTCTCGGGATGCCGCTGCCCGTCACCGCGGCGAACATCTCCGGGAACAGCGTCACCACGTCGAAGCGGATCACCAGTCCGCTTCCCATTCCACCTCGATTGTCTTCGCCTCGAGGTCCAC
>JAOTWE010000127.1 GCA_029863065.1 Betaproteobacteria bacterium | reverse complement strand
TGCGCCTGCATCCGGACTATGCGTCCGCGCTCGTCAATCGCGGAAACGTCTACGCGGCGTTGGGACGGCGCGAGGACGCGATGGCCGATTTCACGCGCGCGCTCGCGCTCGCGCGCACGAACGGACCCCCGGAGATGGCCGCCTACGCCCTCGCCCGCCGCGGAACGCTGCAAAGGCAGTCAGGCCATACGCTGCCCGCGTTAAATGATCTTCTCGCAGCAGTGCGAATGGCTCCGCGATCCGGCATCGTCCGCCTCCTGCTTGGACAGTATCTTCTCGACATCGGCTACCGGAGGGATGCATCGGAGCAGCTCGGCATAGCCTGTGCATTGGGGGAGAACCAGGCATGCGCTCTGCAGCAAACCCTTCAGGGCCGTTTCTAGCCCCGCAGCCCGAGGCGTGTGCGCGGCAGCCTCAAATTGCCTTGGCGGCCTGTTTCTTCTCGTTCGTTCTTTCTTCGCCCCGAGCAGCGGAGGGTTCCGCTTTGACCATTAACGTCGCCAGCGCGACCGCGGCGCCCGGAACAAGAAAGGCGAAGGCGAAAATCAACAGCCTGCTATCCAGTGATTAGCGGACAAACCGCTCCCCAGGAAAGCATCCATCGATATTAGCATTCGCCCGATAACAGAAGTTTGTTCACCCCGTTGGGTATCCAAATCTAGGATCGCAAATCTCGATACCACCCACGTTCAACACCTCTACCGCTGGGTAACCTGCCCGGCCTTAGCGAACCCCTCGACGTACCGCGCAACCAAATCCGCCTCCATATTCACCTCGCTCCCCGGCTTCAACCGCGCCAGCGTCGACACCATCAACGTATGCGGAATCAGGTTGACCTCGAACTCCGTCCCGCGCACCCGGTTTACCGTCAGGCTCACACCATCGATGCAGATCGAGCCCTTGGGAGCGACATACCTCGCTACCGCCTTAGGCGCGCGAAACGTGTAAACGCTGCCGTTCACTTTCAAGAGCAGCCCCACGCCATCGACGTGCCCGCTGACCAGGTGCCCACCGAGACGATCGGATAAACGCATCGCCTTCTCCAGATTCACGGCACCGGGACGATCGAGTCCGCTTGTGCAATCCATAGTCTCCTGTGAGACATCGAACGACAGCCGCCGGCCACGCTTCTTGGTCACCGTAAGGCAAGCGCCTTGCACGCAAACCGAATCGCCGACCTTCACGTCGGACAAAGCAAGCTTTCCCGCGTCCACCACAAAGGGCTTAACGCTGACGATCTTCCCAACCGCAATCACGATGCCGGTGAACATCAGGCAAGCCTCGCAATAACCCGCAGGTCGTCGCCGATCCTGTCCACCGACCGCAATTTCAGTTTCACGCGCTGATCCAGGGAAGTCATCTCGGCGAGATTGACCATCCCCTGCGCCGAATCCCCCAGCAAGCTCGGATTCAGATAAATCAGGAACTCATCCACGCAGCCCTCGCGCACCAAAGATCCGTTCAGCTTGAACCCGCCTTCGACGTGCAATTCATTAACCCCGCGCCGACCCAGCTCCTCCAGCATCTTCTTCAACTCAACCTTGCCCTGGGCATTGGGCAGCTGCACGACCTCGGCATTCGGCGGCGCCTGGCCTTCGCGTGCCGCGAAGATCAGCACCTTGTCCCCCTGCAGGATACGCGCATTCGCCGGCGTCTCCAGGTGGCTGTCGGCGATGACGCGCAGCGGCTGGCGTGGCGTTTCCACGTCGCGCACCGTCAACTGCGGATCGTCGGCGCGCACCGTCCCGGCGCCCGTCAAAATCGCGCAGGCGCGAGCGCGCCAGCGATGTCCGTCCTTCCGCGCGTCCGGCCCGGTAATCCACTGCGACTGCCCGTTCGCCAGCGCCGTCCGCCCATCCAAAGTCGCCGCGATCTTCATCCGCACCCACGGCCGCCCGCGCGTCATGCGCGACACGAAGCCGATGTTCAATTCGCGCGCCTCCTCCTCCAGCAACCCGAACTCGAACGGAATGCCGGCGGCAGTCAGCGCATCGCCGCCCTTTTTGGAATCCGGATTCGGATCGCGCATCGCCGCCACCACGCGCACCACGCCGGCCTTGATCAGCGCCTCGGCGCACGGCGGCGTCTTGCCCTGGTGGTTGCACGGCTCGAGAGACACGTAGACCGTGGCGCCGCGCGCCGTCGCGCTCGCCTGCACCAGCGCCCGGGCCTCCGCATGCGGCCCGCCGGTCTTTTCGTGCCAGCCCTTGCCGATGACGCGCTCGCCCTGGGTGATCACGCAGCCGACGCGCGGATTGGGGGTCGTGGTGTACAAGCCCTTCTCCGCCAGCGCCAGGGCGCGTTTCATCATCGCCTGGTCGAACGCGGAAAAAGCGCTCACTTGCGCCGCTTCTTCGCCTTTACTTCCTGCAGCGCCTCGCGGAAATCCTCCGGCGTCTCGAAGCTCCGGTACACCGAGGCGAAGCGGATGTAGGCGATCTTGTCGAGCTTGGCGAGCTCGCGCATCACCAGGTCGCCCACGCGGCTGGTGGGCACCTCGCGCTCGCCCAGGGCGCGCAGCCGGTCCTCGATCTTCACGATCGCGGCGTCCAGCGCTTCGGTTGCCACCGGGCGCTTGCGCAAAGCGATCTTCATGCTGCCGGCGAGCTTCTCGCGGTCGAACTCCATGCGGCTGCCGTCCTTTTTCACCAGGCGCGGCATCTTGAGATCCACGCGCTCGTAGGTGGTGAAGCGCTTGTCGCAGGACGGGCACTTGCGACGCCGCCGGATGGCGCTCGCCTCGGTGCTCGAGCGCGAGTCGACCACCTGGGTGTCGTCCTGGCCGCAGAACGGGCAGCGCATGGCGCGCTAGGCGTAGACCGGATGCGCGGCGCAGAGCGCCATCACCTCGGTCGCCACGCGAGCGAGGTGCGCTTCGTCGCCCGGCTTGTCGAGGACGTCGGCGATCAACCCGGCGAGCACTTCCGCCTCGCGCACGCGAAAGCCGCGGGTGGTCATGGCCGGCGTGCCGATGCGCACGCCCGAGGTGACCATCGGCTTTTCCGGGTCGTTCGGCACGGCGTTCTTGTTCACCGTAATGTGCGCGCGGCCGAGCGCGGCCTCGGCGGCCTTGCCGGTGAGTTTCTTCGAGCGCAGGTCCAAGAGCATCATGTGCGACTCGGTGCGTCCGGAGACGATGCGCACGCCGCGTTCCATCAGCACCCGCGCCATGGCCTTGGCGTTGTCGAGCACCTGCTGCTGATAGGCCTTGAATTCGGGCCTCAGCGCCTCGCCGAAGGCCACCGCCTTGGCGGCGATGACGTGCATCAGCGGCCCGCCTTGCAGCCCGGGGAACACCGTGCTGTTCACCGCCTTGCCAAGCTCGCCGTTGCCGATGACGAAGCCGCCGCGCGGCCCGCGCAGCGTCTTGTGCGTGGTGCTAGTGACGTAGTCGGCGACGCCGACGGGCGAGGGGTACAGGCCCACCGCCACCATGCCGGCGTAGTGCGCCATGTCGGCCATGAACAGCGCACCGCACTGGTCGGCGATGTGGCGAAAGCGCTGCCAGTCGATGGCGAGCGAATAGGCCGAGGCGCCGGCGACGATCAGCTTCGGCCGGTGCTCCATCGCCAGCTTCTCGGCCTGGTCGTAGTCGATCACTTCCTTCGCGTCCAGGCCGTAGGAGACGAACTTGTAGAGCTTGCCCGAGAGGTTCACCGGCGAGCCGTGCGTCAGGTGCCCGCCGTGGGCGAGCGACATGCCGAGCACCGTGTCGCCGGGCTTGAGCGCCGTGAAGTACACCGCCTGGTTGGCCTGCGAGCCGGAATGCGGCTGCACGTTGGCCCAATCCGCGCCAAAAAGTTGTTTGGCCCGCTCGATGGCGAGCGTCTCGGCGAGATCCACGTACTCGCAGCCGCCGTAGTAGCGCTTGCCGGGGTAGCCCTCGGCATACTTGTTGGTGAGCGCCGAGCCCTGCGCCGCGAGCACCGCCGGGCTGACGTAGTTTTCCGAGGCGATCAGCTCGACGTGGTCCTCCTGGCGGCGGTTCTCCAGGCTGATCGCGTCCCACAGCTCGGGATCGGTGCGGGCGAGGAGGTCGGAAGCGGACATGGGACGGGCCGGAGAGCGAAGCCCGCGATTCTACAGGCTACTCGCTCTCGGGCTCGATCCGGAAGCGCAGCGTATGGTCGCCGTGGCGCATGGCGCTGTTGCCAAGGCCGATCCAGCCGCGGTCGCCGAGCACCGCCTCCTCGCGCCGCAGCAGGATCTCGGCGGTGCTGCCGTCGACCAGCAGGTAGGTGCCGTTCGAGGACAGGTCCTGCAGCACGAAGTGGCCCTCGCGCGGGTAGATGCGGGCGTGCGCGCGCGAGGAAAAATGGGTTTCCACCACCAGATCGTTGTCCTTGTCGCGGCCGATGCGCATCCCGGCGCCGGCAGAGCGCACCACGCGCAGCTCCCCGCCGCAGGTGATCTTCAGCACCAGCTCGCGCGCGCGGGCCAGCGTGGCGCTCGTCAGGTTGCTCTCGGTGGCGTCCGGATCCGAGCGGTACCGCACGTTGCAGGCGATGATTTCCTCGCTGCGACCGCGCACGCGGATCGGGAACAGCTGCCGGCAGCGTTGGCGCAGCTCGGGCGCCATCGCCTCCACCGTCTGCTGCGTGGTAAGGACCTGTTCCGGGTTGGCGAGCGCCACCAGCCGCGAGCAGACGTTGACCGTGTCGCCGAACACATCGCCCGCCGACAGGACCACCGGGCCGTAGGTGAAGCCGATGCGCACCGCGAGGCGATCGGCGGCGCGCGCCGCCGGCATGCTGAGGGCGGCGAGCTGCATGTCGCACGCCGCATGGCAGGCCGCATCCGAAGTGGGAAAGGCACACACCATGCCGTCGCCGAGCGTCTTCACGACCGCGCCGCCATATTCGTCGGCCGTCCTGCCCAGCAGGATCATCAGCGGCTCGATGAGCGCGTGCGCCCGCGCGTCGCCGAGCGTTTCGTAGATGCGCGTGCTGTCCGTGACGTCCGCGAACAGCACCGCGCGCTGGGCAGTTTCCACGCTGCGCTGCACCTCCTGGATCCGTGAGGCGAGTCTACCCGAAAGCGGCGGCACTACACCGCCAGCGGCGGCGCCAGATCCGAGGGCTGGTCGATGTCGCGGATCGCCCCCGGGTCGCCCACCGGCACCTTCACCAGCTGCGCGGCGTGCGCTTCCAGCAGCCGCCGCGCGCCTTCGTCGCCGGTGAGCGCCTCGAGCTCGCCGCGCAGCCGCCCGCCGAAGCCCACGGGGTGGCCGCGACGCGCGCGCCAGTAGGGCGCGGCCAGCAGCGCACCGCCCGCCAGGGCGTCGCGCACGGCGGCGATGGTGCTCGGGCGCACGAACGGCATGTCGCCGAGCGCGACCAGGTAGCCGTCGGCGTCGCCCGCGGCGCGCGCGGCGCACGCCAGGCTCGCGCCCATGCCCTCGGCGGCGTGCTCGCAGACGACGATTTCGCAGCCTTCGGCGGCCAGGGCGCGCGCAGTGTCCTCGTTGTCCGGCCGCACGGCCGCGACCACGCGCGGCATTTCCGCTTTCAGGTGGCGCGCCGCCTGCACGGCGATGGCGACGCCGTGGGGCAGCTTGTGCTGGAGCTTGTCGGAGCCGAAGCGTGATGCAGTGCCTGCTGCGAGCAGCAGGCCGACGAACTTCAAGTCTTGACCTCGCAGGCGGAAGGATCGAAGCGCGCCTCCTTCTTCGCCGCCCAGCTCGGTTCGGTGACGCCGTGGCGCACCGCGGTCATCTCGGCGAGGATCGCCACCGCGATCTCGGGCGGCGTCTTCGAGCCGATGTACAGCCCCACCGGTCCGTGCAGGCGCGCGATCTCGCTTTCCGACAAATCGAACTCGAGCAGGCGCTTGCGCCGCGCGTCGTTGTTCTTCTTCGAGCCGATGGCGCCGACGTAGAAGGCGGCCGATTTCAGCGCCTCCATCAGCGCCAGGTCGTCGATCTTGGGGTCGTGCGTGAGCGCCACCACCGCGCTGTGGCCGTCGAGATTCAGCGCCGCGATGACGTCGTCGGGCATGCCGCGATCGAGCTTCACGCCCGCCACGTTCCAGGCCGCCGAATACTCCTCGCGCGGCTCGATGACGGTGACGTGGTAGTCCAGCATTTTCGCCATCTCGGTGAGGTAGTGCGTGAGCTGGCCGGCGCCGATCAGCACCAGCCGCCAGCGCGGCCCGTGGACTGTGCTGAGGACCTTGCCGTCGAACTCGAGCGCGTCGCTCCAGCGCCCCGCCTCCACCGTCACGCGGCCGGAATCCATCTCCAGCCGGCGCTTGACCAGCTGCTGCTTCGAGATGGTCTCCAGCAGTTCGGCAAGCCCGCTGCGCGCCGTCACCGGCTCGAGCACCACCTGCAGCGTGCCGCCGCAGGGCAGGCCCCAGCGGGTCGCCTCCTCGTTGGTCACGCCGTAGGTGACGAGCTGCGGGGCGTCCCTGGCCACCGCCTGCGAGCGCACCTTGTCGATCAGGTCGTCCTCAACGCAGCCGCCGGAGACCGAGCCCACCACCTGGCCGTCGTCGCGCACCACCACCAGCGCGCCGACCGGGCGTGGCGCCGAGCCCCAGGTCTTGACGATGGTGCCGAGCGTGACCCGGTGTCCGGACTTGCGCCAGGCTTCGGCGCTGCGCAGTACTTCGATGTCGACGGAATCCATTGGGGAGATCTTACTCCCGCGAAACTATTGCAGTGCAACATTGATCCGGGCGGCGTGCTTGGCTAGGATGGCCGTCCCGCCCGCAACGAAGAAGCGCAATCCAAGGAGGCCGAATGGCAATCAAGGTATCCATGAAGGTCAACGGCAAGGCTGTTTCCGGAGAGGTCGAGGAGCGCACGCTCCTCGTCACTTTCATCCGCGAGAGCCTGCGTCTCACGGGCACGCACGTCGGCTGCGACACGGCGCAGTGCGGCGCCTGCACCGTGCACATGAATGGCAAGGCAGTGAAGTCCTGCTCGATGCTCGCCATGCAGGCCGAGGGCGCCGACGTGCTCACGATCGAGGGCTTGGCCACGGCCGACGGGACGCTGCACCCGATGCAGGCGGCGTTCAAGGAGAACCACGGCCTGCAGTGCGGCTTCTGCACCCCGGGCATGGTGATGAACGCGGTGGATTTCGCCAAGCGCCACCCGAACGCCAGCGAGCAGGACGTGCGCGAGTCGCTGGAGGGCAACCTGTGCCGCTGCACGGGCTACCACAACATCGTCAAGTCCATCATGGCCGGCTCGAAGACCATGGCGGCGGGCAAGTAGGCAGACAAGGAGACCCTCATGGGTGCACCGTTGATTGGCGCTCGCATACAGCGCAAAGAGGACTACCGCTTTCTCACCGGCGCCGGCCAGTACACGGACGACGTCACGCTGCCGCACCAGACCCACGCCGCTTTCGTGCGCTCGCCGCACGGGCACGCGAAGATCAAGTCCATCAACACGTCCAAGGCGAAATCCGCGCCCGGCGTTCTGGCCGTGTACACGGGCGAGGACATCGCCGCGGCCAAGCTCGGGGGGCTACCCTGCGGCTGGCTGATCACCGACGTCAACGGCCAGCCGATGAAGGAGCCGCCGCACCCGGTGCTCGCGCAGGGCAAGGTGCGCTACGTCGGCGATCACGTCGCCGTTGTCGTCGCCGAGACCCAGGACCTGGCACAAGACGCCGCCGAGCTGGTGCAGGTGGACTACGAGCCCCTGCCGGCGGTGGCCGATGGACGCCTTGCGCGCGCCAAAGGCGCGCCGCAGCTGCACGAGATCGCGCCGGACAATACCTGCTACGTGTGGGCGCTGGGCGACAAGGCAGCCGTGGATGCGGCTTTCGCCAAGGCGGCGCACGTCACCAAGCTCGATTTCGTCAACAACCGCCTGATCCCGAACGCCATCGAGCCGCGCGCCGCCAACGGCTCCTACAGCCGCGCCGACGACAGCTACACCCTGTACGTGGCGAGTCAGAACCCGCACGTCGAGCGCCTGCTGATGACCGCCTTCGTCATGGGCCTGCCCGAGCACAAGGTGCGCGTGGTGGCGGGCGACGTCGGCGGCGGCTTCGGCTCCAAGATCTACCTCTATGCCGAGGACGTGGTCGTCACCTGGGCGTCGAAGCAGCTGGGGCGGCCGGTGAAGTGGACCGCCGAGCGCTCCGAGTCGTATACGTCGGACGCGCACGGGCGCGACCACCACACGATCGCCGAGCTGGCGCTGGACAAGGACGGCAAGTTCCTCGCCATGCGGGTCAAGACCACGGCCAACGTCGGCGCCTACCTGTCGACGTTCGCCTCCTGCGTGCCGACGATCCTGTACGCGACGCTGCTCGCGGGCCAGTACACGACGCCGCTCATCCATTGCGAGGTCACCGCGGTGTTCACCAACACCGCGCCGGTGGACGCCTATCGCGGCGCCGGCCGGCCCGAGGCCACCTACGTAGTCGAGCGCCTGGTGGAAACCGCGGCGCGAGAACTGAAGATGGACCCGGCGGAGATCCGCCGCAAGAATTTCATCCGCAGCTTCCCGTACCAGACGCCGGTCGCGCTGCAGTACGACATCGGCAATTACGACGCCACCATGGACGCGGCGCAGAAGCTCGGCGATGTCGCCGGCTACTCGGCGCGCAAGAAGGCTTCCGAGGCCAAGGGCAAGCTGCGCGGCATGGGTTACGCGGCCTACATCGAGGCCTGCGGCATCGCGCCTTCCGCGGTCGCGGGGTCGCTGGGCGCGCGCGCCGGCCTGTTCGAAGCGGGCGAGGTCCGCGTGCACCCGACGGGCTCGGTGACAGTATTCACCGGCTCGCATTCGCACGGCCAGGGCCACGAGACGACGTTCGCGCAGGTGGTCGCCGACCGGCTGGGCATGCCGATCGAAAACGTCGACATCGTGCACGGCGACACCTCGAAGATCCTGTTCGGCATGGGCACCTACGGCTCGCGCTCGATCGCCGTCGGCGGCACCGCGATCGTGAAGGCGCTTGACAAGATCATCGCCAAGGGCAAGAAGATCGCCGCGCACCTGCTGGAGGCCGCCGAGGGCGATATCGAGTA
>JAOTWE010000356.1 GCA_029863065.1 Betaproteobacteria bacterium | reverse complement strand
CCGCCGCCGCCGCATCCGGCGGGCCTGGCGATGAAGTACTTCGCTGAGCGCCTGCCGCAAGTGATTCCCGGCAGCGAGGCGCGGCTGTACTTCGCCGGCGCGCTCTACACCGTGCCGGAAGCGTTCGAGGCCATGCGCCAGGGCAACCTGGAAATGACCTGGATGCAGATCGGCAAGGCCGCGCCGGTCGATCCTTGGATGATGGCCCTGGTCGGGCCGGGCATCCTGACCACGGTGGGTGCGGTCGACAACCTCGAGAAGACGCAGACCTACCAGATGCTCATCAAGCGCCTTGAGCAGCAGCAGCTGATCAGGGTGTTCGGCGCGGGCCACATGAGCTTCGGCATGGGCATCGGCGGCAAGAAGCGCTACGCCAAGCCCGGCGACTTCGTCGGCAGCAAGTTGCGCAGCATGGGGCCGGTGGAAAACGCCTCGCTCTCGTCGTGGAAGGCGAACCCGGTGGTGATGGGCTTCGGCGAAGTGCCGAGCGCGCTCGAATCGGGCGTCATCGACGGGCTCATGACCAGCCTCGGCGGCTGGAACAGCGTACGCGAGCAGGCACCGTTCTTCACCATGGGCGGCGCGGGCGCGTTCATCGGCGACTACTACATGGTGAGCGCGAGCCGGCGCTGGTGGGACCGCCTCACGCCGGCGACGCGCGACGCGCTGGAGAAGCTGATCGCCGAGACGGTGAAGGTGCAGAAGGAATACAACTGGTGCTTCGACAAGATGGCCTACGACAAGTACGGCACCAAGGACCCGTCCAAGCCCGGCATCTACTGGATGACGCCGGACGAGGTGGGGGCGATGGTGACGGCGATGGGCGACGCGCCGACCCAGTACGTGAAGAGCAAGACGCCGCAGGCCGCCAATCCGTGGGTCGATACCTTCGTCAAGGAAGGCCGCGAGATGTCGAAGCAGCACCCGACGGGCACCTCGTGGATCGAGAAGGTGGACTGCTCCAAGCACGCCTCGAGCATCGTCATCAAGTAGCGTCCTAGGTGGAGAAGGCCTACGCCGTCTGGCGCGCGTTCCAGGAAAAGATCCTGGCGCGCGCCGCGGCGCTCCTGCTGATCGGCTGCACGCTGATCGCGCTGCTCGAAGTGGTGCGGCGGTACGCGTTCGGCCACTCGTTCGAGTGGCAGCAGGACGCGGTCACCTTCTTCATCGTCAGCGCGGTGTTCCTGTACTTCGGCATCTCGCAACGGCACGGCGAGCACCTCAACGTCACGGTGCTGCTCGAGGCCCTATCGGCGGCCGGGCCGCGCGGCCGCGTGGCGGTGGAGGCGATCAAGCTCTTCGCGCTCGTCGTCTCGTTCCTGTTCTTGCTGCTCGTCGTCTGGTGGGGTTTGCCCGAGGTGCTGGAGAGCCGGCACTACGCCACGCGCACCGAGAGCCTTGCCTTTCCCATGTGGCCGTTCCTCGCGGCGCTGCTGCTCGGTTTCGCCTTCATGGCGGTCACGATGCTGTTCCAGATCTGGTTCGAGATCCAGAAGCTGCGCGGTCGATCGGTGCCCGAAGAGGCGCCGGTGCTCGACCGCATGCCTGACTGATGCATATCGTCGGCATCATCGTCCTGGTGCTGCTCGTGCTGAGCGTGCCGATCGGCATCGCGCTCAGCGCCGCGAGCGCGGCCTACATCCTGATCGATCCGCTGCTCGAGCCGGTGGTGATCTTCAAGGCGTTCTTCAGCTTCATCGGCCGCTACTCGCTGATGGCGATCCCGCTGTTCATCTACGCGGGCTTCCTCATGGAGCGCACCGGCCTCGTGGCGCAGCTGTTCCGCTTCGCCGACGCGCTGGTCGGCTGGCTGCCGGGCGGCTTCGGCGTCGCCACGGTGCTCGCCTGCGTGCTGTTCGGCGCCATCTCGGGTTCGAGCGTCGCCATGGCCGCGGCCATGAGCGTGATCGCCATCCCGGAGATGACCAAGCGGGGTTACCCGGCGTGGTTCGCCGGCGGCCTGGTGGCCACGGCGGGCGGCATCGCCATGCTCATCCCGCCGAGCATCATC
>JAOTWE010000357.1 GCA_029863065.1 Betaproteobacteria bacterium | reverse complement strand
GATCGGGCTGCGCATGGCGCTTGGCGCGCGCACGCGCGACATCCTGGGCCAGTTCCTGGTCGAAGCAGTGACGCTGTCGCTGATCGGCGGGCTGGTGGGCGTGCTGATCGGCGTAGGCGGCGCGCTGGCCACGGCGCGGATTGCCGACTGGCAGGTGGTCCTCCCGGGTGGGGCGGTGGCGCTCGCGGTGGCGTTCGCGTTTGCGATCGGCGTGTTCTTCGGCTTCTATCCGGCGCGCAAGGCCGCGCGCCTCAACCCGGTGGAAGCGCTGCGCTTCGAATGAGCCGCGGGCGCCTCCGGCACGCTGGATTCGCGCTCGCCGTGGCCGCGCTGGCCGCCGCCCTGTACGTGCCGTTCCTCGGCAATCCGCTGGTGTTCGACGACAAGATCTTCTTCACCGGCTGGCGCTTTTCCTACTACGCGACGCATCCTTTGGGCTTCGACCTGAGGTTGCCGCCGTATTTTTCCCTCACCATGACGCACGCGCTCGAGGGCGGCATCGTCGCCCAGCGCGTGGTCAGCCTGATCCTGCACATCGGCTGCGCCCTCGTCCTGTACAGGCTCCTGCTCGACCTGCAGCGCGCGACGGTGCGTCCGACCAATGACGCCGATGCCGCGCTGCGCGCGGGGATCGGTGCCGCCGCGTTCGCCCTGCACCCGGTGGCGGTCTATGGCGCCGCTTACCTGGTCCAGCGCAGCATCGTCATGGCGACGCTGTTCGGGCTCGCCTCGGCGGTGCTCTTTCTGCGCGGGCTGCGCCGCGGCAGCCATGCCGACGCGATTTCCGCCGCGTTGCTCTATTCGCTGGCGGTGCTTTCCAAGGAGCACGCCGTCCTGATACCGGCTGCGGTGGTCCCGGTGCTCGTGCTGGCGCAGGCCGAGCGGCGCTTCGCGCTGCGGCATGCGGCCCTCTATCTGGTCGCCTGCGCGCCGGCGGCCATCTTCGTCACCCTGCTGAGCACGGGCGTGATCGGGGGCGTCTACGAGGAAGGCGCCGCAGCCATCGCGGCGCAGGTGAGCGCGGCTGGCGGCGAAGACATCCTGCAGCGCTCGCTCGCGCTCAGCGCGGTGACGCAGGCCGGATTGTTCTTCAAGTACCTCGGCTTGTGGCTTTGGCCGGACCCTGGGGCGATGTCGATCGACCTGCGCGTGGACTTCGCCGCCGGCTGGAGCGGCGCCTGGATCGTGGCGAAGGTCGCGGGGTACATCGCGTTCGGGGCCCTCGGTGCGGCGCTGCTCCTGCGCCGCGGCGCCCTGGGCCTCGTGGGTTTCGGCGCGCTCTACGCGTGGCTGCTTTTCTTCGTCGAGTTCACCGCCGCGCGCTATCAGGAACCCCTCGTCTTGTACCGAAGCTACCTGTGGGGCCCGGGGGTGATCTGCATGGTGGTAGCCGGGCTATCGCGCCTGCCGCGCAAGGGGGCGATCGCAGCCGGCCTCGCCGCCGGCCTCGCGCTTGCCTGGGGCGCGCACGATCGGCTGGTCACCTTCTCGAACCCCTTGTTGCTGTGGGAGGACGCGGTGGCGAAGCTTCCCGAGTCGCCCGTGCCCTGGGGCTCGCGCACGCTTTACGGCCTGGGCCGCGAGTACCTGTACGCCGGCCAGCCGGACAAGGCCATTGCCATCACCGAACGCTGTGCGCAACTTTATCCAAAGACCGTGCAGTGCGTCTACGCGCGTGGCGCCATCCACTTGCACCTCGAGCAATACGAGCTGGCGCGGCAGCATTTGCAGCGCGCGCTCGATCTGAAGCCCGAGGACGGCGTCATCCACCACCGGTTGGGGCTCGCGTTGGAAGGCCTGGAACGCCTGGACGAAGCGAAGGCCGCCTACCGGCGCGCCGGCGAATTCGGCTACAGGGCGGGGCAGATCGAGCTGCAGCGGCTCGAAAGCCGCGGCAGCGGGGTCCTCGCGCCGCGCAGAAAACAAAAAAGGCGCCCCGCAGGGCGCCTTTTTCGTGCTGCCGCTGCCGCTTAGTTGCCGCGGCAGGAACCCGGCAGGTACTTGGCCTGGA
>JAOTWE010000126.1 GCA_029863065.1 Betaproteobacteria bacterium | reverse complement strand
CCTGTTCCAGCGCCACCGCCATGGCGCGGCGCTCCTCGGCCTTGGCCTGCGCGATCTGCTTGTCGGCGTCGGCCTGGTCGATCTGCAGCTTCGCGCCGATGTTTGCGCCGACGTCGACGTCGGCGATGTCGATGGACAGGATCTCGTAGGCGGTGCCGGCGTCCAGGCCCTTGGAGAGGATGTGCTTGGAGATGTGGTCGGGATTCTCCAGCACGCTCTTGTGGTTCGCGGCCGAGCCGATGGTGCTCACCATGCCCTCGCCGACGCGCGCGATGATCGTTTCCTCGCCGGCGCCGCCCACCAGGCGGTCGATGTTGGTGCGCACCGTGACGCGGGAGACGACGATCAGCTGGATGCCGTCCTTGGCGACCGCCGCGATGCGCGGCGTCTCGATCACCTTGGGCAGCACCGACATCTGTACCGCCTCCAGCACGTTGCGTCCCGCGAGGTCGATCGCCGCCGCGCGCTTGAAGGGCAGGGGGATGTTGGCCTTGTCCGCCGAGATCATGGCGTTGACCACCCGCACGACATTGCCGCCCGCGAGAAAGTGGGCCTCCAGGTCGTTGAGGGAAACGTCGATGCCGGCCTTGACCGAGCTGATGCGCGCCGTGATCATGGTGCCGGGCGGCACGCGCCGCAGCCGCATGGCGATCAGGGTGAACAGGCCCACGTAGGCGCCCGAGGCCCATGCCGCGATCCACAGCGGAACGGGCACCAGGTACAGCACCAGCGCCAGAACGGCCACCAGCAGGATGAGCAATGCGAAACTTCCGGTAAGACCAGTCTCCAGCCCTGTCATGGGTCACTCCTTTTCATCGGTGTTGTTGATTCGTCTGACGACGATGCGGTTGCCGTCCACGCGGGTCACCTCTATGAACTGGCCGGCCTCGACAAGTTCCCCGTCGGAGACCACGTCCACGCGCTGGCCGTCGATCTCGGCGATGCCGGCGGGGTGCAGCGGGGACGAGGCGCGGCCTTTCCTTCCCAGCCACTGCCGGTCGCTCTCCGGCGCCGATGCATATCCCTGCGCCGAAGCCAGCCCGGTCTGCAGGATGAACCGCCGCCCGAAGGGCAGGCGCGGCAGGTAGCGCAGCAGCACCAGGCTCGCGACCAGGGCGGCGAGCAGCGCGAACACGACGCGGGCGGCCGCCGCCATCATGAATTGCGGCGTGTCGCCCGTCCCGATCATGCTGAGCACCAGCGCCGCAATCAGCGCGACGATGCCCAGCACTCCGGCAACGCCGAATCCCGGAATGACCAACAGCTCCAGCGCGAGCAGCACCACGCCGCCGAGCGCGAGCAGCAGCTCTTCCCAGCCGGCGAGCTGCACCAGCCAATGGCCCCAGAGAAACAGCGCGAGGCTCGTGATGCCCAGCCCGCCGGGTATGCCGAAGCCGGGCGTGCGCAGCTCGATGAGGATGCCGATCATGGCGATGCTGATGAGCAGCGAGCTCACCACCGGAAGGGTGAGGAAACGCACCACGTTTTCCGCCCAGTTGGGCGAGGTACGCCGCAGCTCGGCGCCGCCGAGCCCCAGCTGCTCGAGCGCGCTTTCCAGGGTGTCGGCGCGGAAATCGGCGAGCTTGTGCTTGAGCGCTTCGTCGGTCGTCAGCGTGAGGAGCTTGCCCTTGGCGATCACGCCGCGGATCGCCACGTCGGCGTCCACCATCGCCTCGGCGAGCCGCGGCGGGCGCTTGCGGCTCTCGGCGGTGGCGCGGAACTCCTTGCGCAAGTAGGAGACCGTCTTCTCCTGCACTGGCTGGGCGGCGCCGCCCGGCTGGCCCGCCTGCACCGGTGTCGCCGCGCCGATGGTGCTGCCGCCGGACATGACGAGGTGCTCGGCGGCCAGGCTGATCAGCGCGCCGGCGGAGATGGCGCGCTTGTTGACGTAGGCGATGGTCTTCACCGGGCTGTCGAGCAGCGCGTCGCGAATTTGCACCGCGGCGTCCACGCGCCCGCCGAAGGTGTTGATTTCGAACACCAGCGCCGCGGCGCCGGCCTGCGCGGCTTCGTCGATCGCGCGCCGCACGAAGGGCGCCAGACCCAGGTCGATGGTCCCTTCGATGGGCGCCACGTGGACCACGCGCTTTTCCGGCTGGGCGCGTGGCGACGCGGGTGCGGCGAGGAGCCCCAGCGAGAGCAGCAGCACGGCGAGCGCGGAGCGCGATTGCATCACTGCAGTCTACAAGCAGCGGGGGCCGCGCGCGGGCAATCGGTACAATGGCTGTTCCGATGACGCAGCCCGAAGCCTTGGCCGCGCCGGCGACGGCGCTCGCGCGGCTCAGGCTCTATTTCGGCCGCAACGAGCGCGAGATGGCCATCGCCTTTTTCGCCGGCGGCTTCGTCTTCGACATCTTCACCGTCGGCCGCATCGACTCCTGGATCACCATCGGCCAGCAGGTCCTGTACCTCGCGGCCGTGATGGCGGTGCTGATGCACCTGTTCCTGGCGCAGGGCGCGCCGCCCCCCGAGCCCGCGGGGCAGCCCCGGCTATGGCTCTGGTACCACGAGTACCGCTCGGCGGCGATCCACTTCGCGCTCGGCACGCTGCTCAATTTGTACGCCATCTTTTTCTTCAAGAGCTCGTCGCTGCTCGTGTCCTTCGGCTTTCTTGCCTTCCTCGTCGTGCTGCTGGTGGCGAACGAATCGCGGCGCTTCAAGGCGCTCGGCCTGTCGGTCAAGTTCGCGCTGCTCGCCCTGTGCTGGCTCGCCTTCGCCGCGATCGTGGTGCCGATCGCGGTGGGCTCGATCGGCCTCGGCGTCTTCCTGCTGTCGATGTTCGCGGGAACGCTGCCGCTCGCTGCGGCGGCGTGGTGGATCCGGCGCCGCCGAACGGCGCTGTTTCCCCTGGTGCGGCGCCAGATCCTGCTGCCGCTGGCGTTCGTGCTGCTCGGTTTCCTCGGCTTTTACCTGGCGCGCCTCATCCCGCCGGTGCCGCTGTCGATCCCCTTCATCGGCGTGTACCACTCGGTGGAGCGTACCGAGGCGGGCTACATCCTCGCCCACGAGCGGCCGTGGTGGCGCTTCTGGCAGAACGGCGACCAGGAATTCCGCGCGCAGCCCGACGACCGGGTATTCGTCTTTTTCCGCATCTTCTCGCCCGCGCGCTTTGCCGAAAGCGTGCGCATGCGCTGGTACTGGGAGCCCGGCGGCCGCGGCTGGCTGCTGCAGGACTCGATTCCGATCAGAATCGTCGGCGGGCGCGAGGAGGGTTTTCGCGGCTACGGCTTCAAGACCAACTACCAGCCTGGGCACTGGAAGGTGCAGGTCGAGACCGACGATGGGCGCGAGATCGGCCGCGTCTACTTCACGCTGGAGAGCGTGGCCGCGGAGCCGCGCACGATGCAGATTGAGCTCGACTAGCGCAGCACCAGCACCGGCACCTTGGAATGCGCGAGCACGCGCGTGGTCTCGCTGCCGAGCAGCACGCCGGCGAGCCCGCCGCGGCCGTGCGAGGCCATGGCGATGGCATCGCACTTGGCGGCGCGCGCCGTTCGCAGGATGCCGTCGTAGACCTGCACGGCCGTGACAAAACGCGATTTGCAGCGCACGCGCGCCGTTTTCGCCGCGGCTTCGACCGCCGCGAGCGCCTTGCGCGCGCCTTTTTCCGTCGCTTTCCTGTATTCCACGGGCGAGAGCGCGGGCACGTAGACCGCCGCGTCGCCGTAGGCGACCGGCATGAAAGGCGGAATCACGTACACCGCGGTGACGCGCGCGCGCAGCGCCTTGGCGAGCCGGATGCCCGCCTTGGCGCCTTTCAGGGCGAGCGGCGAGCCGTCGATGGGGAGAAGAATGTGCTTGAACATGTGGTCGCTCCTTTCCAGGTTTCAGCAGAGCTTGCCTATGCTGTTGGACGCCGCTGCACGCGGCGAGTTTCTGTGACAGGTTGAATTTCAGCTTAGCCCTGCGGCGGGCGCTGGTCTTGACACAGGTCAATTCGACCCGCGCCGCGCTCCCTAGGATTAATTGGGCCAATGAGCGCCTGCTTCCACTGCGACCTGCCAGTCCGCGAGCCCGGCAGGCACCGCGCCGCGGTGCTCGGCGCCCCGCGCGAGTTCTGCTGCGCCGGCTGCGAGGCGGTGGCGCGCACCATCGTCGCGGCGGGATTCGAAAAGTACTACGAGGCACGCTCGGCGTCCGGCGTGCGGCCCGAGCTTCTGCCGCCCACCGAGGTCTACGATGACCCTCTGGCGCAGCGCGAGTTCGTCGCCACGCCAAGCGAGCACCAGCGCGAGGCGACGCTGATCCTCGATCGCATCCGCTGCGCGGCGTGCCTTTGGCTGAATGAGCAGACGCTGCGCCGCGTCCCCGGCGTGCTGCGCGCCGACGTCAACTTCACCACCCAGCGCGCGCAGATCGCCTGGGATCCGCGCCGCACGCGGCTTTCGCAGATCGTCGCGGCGATCCGCGCCGTCGGCTACGACGCCTATCCCTTCGACCCGCGCCGCGGCGACGCGCTCGCGCGCGGCGAGCGACGCCGCGCGCTGTGGCGGCTGTTCGTCGCCGGCTTCGGTGCCATGCAGGTGATGATGTATGCTTGGCCCGCGTACGTCGACGCCGGTGCCGGCACGCTGAGCACGGACGCCGCGGCGCTCATGCGCTGGGCGAGCCTCGTCATCACCACGCCCGTGCTGATTTTTTCCTGCGGCCCGTTTTTCCGCGGCGCCTGGCAGGACGCGAGGCGCCGCCGCATCAGCCTCGATACGCCGATCGCGCTCGGCCTCGCCGCGGGTTTCGCGGCGAGCGCCTGGGCGACCGTCACGGGGGCGGGCGAGGTGTATTTCGATTCCATTGCCATGCTGGCGTTCCTGCTGCTCGGTGCGCGCACCGCGGAACTCTTCGCCCGGCAGAAGGCGGGGCGCGAGCTCGACCGTCTCGCGCGCTGGATGCCGTCGTTCGCGCTGCGCCTGCGAGAAGGTGAGACCGAGCGCGTCGCCGCGCATGCGCTCGCGCCGGGCGATCTCGTGCGCGTGGGCGCCGGCGAGCGGGTGCCCGCCGACGGCGATGTGACCGAGGGCGCCTCCAGCGCCGATGAGTCGCTGCTGACCGGAGAATCGCGCCCGGTCGAAAAGCGCGCCGGCGCGCTGCTGGTCGGCGGCTCGGTCAACCTGGAGCAACCGCTCGTGATACGCGTCACGCGCGCGGGCGCAGACACGCAGGCCGCGGCCATCGGCCGCCTCGTCGAGCGGGCGGCTGCGAGCCGACCCGCGCTGGTGGAACGCGCCGACTATCTCGCGCAGATCCTGACCTCCGTCGTGATCGCCACGGCGGCGCTCGCCTGGGCCGTCTCGGGCAACGTCTGGATCGCGGTCGCGGTGCTCGTCGCGACCTGTCCGTGCGCGCTCGCGCTCGCCGCGCCGATCGTGCTGACGCGCGCGGGGGCGCAGCTCCTCGCGCGCGGCGCGGCGCTCACGCGCTCGCGCGCCCTGGAGGCGCTCGAGCGCGCCACCGACGTGGTACTCGACAAGACCGGGACGCTGACACTCGGCAAGCCGGCTGTCGCGCGGGTCGTGACGCTCGCGAACCAGGACGAGGAACACTGCGGTGCGCTGGCCGCAGCGCTCGAAGCGTCGAGCACCCATCCGCTCGCCCGGGCCTTCGGTACGGTGGGCCAATGGCCCACCCTACGCGACCTGAGGAATGAAGCCGGCCATGGCGTGGAGGCGCGTGCCGACGGGCGCCTGGTGCGCATCGGCTCGCGCCGTTTCTGCGAGCAGATCGCCGGCGCGGTGCCATCTGCGGCGGACGCACAGGTGTTCCTCGCCGAGGAGGGACGCTGGCTCGCCGCATTCTTCGTTGAGGATGGATTACGGCCCGAGGCGGGCGACGTCGTGCGCGCCCTTACGGCGCGCGGGCTGCGCCTGCACCTGGTGAGCGGCGACGATTCGCAGATCGTGGGCGCGCTCGCGGCGCGCTTCGGCATCGAACGCTGGCAAGGCGGCGCCACGCCGCAGGACAAGCTCGACTACGTGTCGCGGCTACAGGCCGAGGGGTGCGTGGTGGCGATGGTGGGTGACGGCCTGAATGACGCGCCGGTGCTTGCACGCGCCGATGCATCGGTGGCGATGGGCGCGGGTGCGGATGTGGCGCAAATGCAGGCCGACGTCGTGCTCACGGCCGACCGGCTCGGCGCGCTGCAAGACCTGCTTGAAATCTCTCGCCGCGCGATGCGCCTGGTGCGGCAGAATCTGGGCTGGGCGCTCGCCTACAACGCGCTGGCGCTGCCGGCGGCGGCGCTCGGCTGGATCGGGCCGTGGGAAGCGGCCCTCGGCATGTCGGCAAGCTCGTTCATCGTCGTGCTGAACGCGCTGCGGCCCCTGGCGAAGGAAGCGAAATGGAAAGCCTCACCCTCCTCATCCCCCTCTCGGTCGCTCTCGTATTCCTGATCGGCTGGGTGTTCTGGCGCGCGCTCGAAGGCGGGCAGTTCGACGATCTCGAGCGCCCGGCGCACGACGTATTGATGGACGACGATAAATAGGGACAGTCCCCATTATTTCGCATAGCGAAAAAATGGGGTCTGTCCCTCTTATGCGCGCCATGCGCGTGCACGCGCCGCGCAAGCCGCTAGTGCTGGATGAAGTGCCCGTGCCGCAACCGGCCGCCGGCCAGGTGCGGGTCAAGGTGCTCGCCTGCGGCGTGTGCCGCACCGACCTGCACATCGCCGACGGCGAACTCACGGACTGCCGCTATCCGGTGACGCCGGGCCACGAGATCGTCGGCCGGGTGGAGGCGGGCGGCCGGCGCTTCGCCGTGGGCGATCGCGTCGGCATACCGTGGCTCGGCTGGACCTGCGGCGAGTGCGAGTACTGCGCAAGCGGCCGCGAAAACCTGTGCGTGCAGGCGCGCTTCACCGGCTATCACCTCGACGGCGGCTTTGCCGAGTATGCGCTCGCCGACGAGCGCTTCTGTCATGCGCTGCCCGAGGGCTATGGTGACGCCGAGGCGGCGCCGCTCCTTTGCGCCGGTCTGATCGGCTACCGCTCGTATGCGATGGCGGGCGAGGCGAAGCGCCTCGGCCTCTACGGCTTCGGGGCGGCCGCGCATGTGCTCGCGCAGGTGGCGCGTGCGCAGGGCCGCGAGGTGTATGCGTTTACGCGCCCGGGCGATGCCGGTGCTCAGGCATTTGCGATGCGGCTTGGCGCCACCTGGGCCGGCGGCTCGGACGAGACCGCGCCCGAACAGCTCGACGCGGCGATTCTGTTCGCCCCGGTGGGCGCGCTGGTGTCGCAGGCGCTGAAGGCGGTGAAGCCGGGCGGCCGCGTGGTCTGCGGCGGCATCCACATGAGCGACATCCCGTCGTTCCCCTACGCGCTGCTCTGGGGCGAGCGGCGCGTGCAGTCGGTGGCGAATCTCACGCGTAGCGACGGCAAGGCGTTCCTCGATCTCGCGGCGACGACGCCGATCCGCACCGAGGCGATTACGTATCCGCTGGAGCGCGCCAACGAGGCGCTCGGCGATCTGCGGGACGGCCGGCTGGAGGGCGCCGCAGTGCTGGTGCCGTAGGGTGGGCCAACGGCCCACCCTACGTCTCTAGGTCTTCAGCTCTTCGAGCATGCCGACGAGGTCATCGGCGTGCTCCTCCTCCATGGCGAGGATGCCCTCGAGCATGCGCTTGGTGGTGGTGTCCTTTTCGCCGATGTACTCGAGCATCTCGCGGTAGCTGTCGATGGCGATCCTCTCGGCAACCAGGTCTTCCTTGATCATGTCGAGCAGATTGTCGCCCTCGACGTATTCGGCGTGCGAGCGCGAGGCGAGGCCTTCGGGCGAGAAATTCGGCTCGCCCTGCAGCTGTACGATGCGCCCCGCGATCTGGTCGGCGTGCTGCTGCTCCTCGTTGGCGTGCACCAGGAACTCGGCGGCGATTGCCTCGGCGTTGATGCCCGCGGCCATGAAGTGGTGCCGCCGGTACCGGAGCACGCAGATGATCTCGGTGGCGAGCGCCTCGTTCAACAGCTTGATGACGGTCTTGCGGTCGGCGCGGTAGCTTTCGGTGACCGCCCCCTGCTCAATGTGCTTGCGCGCGCGCGCGGAGCGTCTTGACGTCGGTGAGGAAGGGTCGCTTCTTGGCTGCCATGTCGGGTCTCCACAGTCGTGAGTTCAAAGCCGGTATTGCACCGCGACTGGCGCATGCCTGTGAAGTTGAATTATGCAATCCCGAGCATTTCCCTCGGCTATCGGCCCGCCCGTTTGACGCAGGTCAAAGGTCTATGCGGACCGCTCTCTAGCATCTCGCCGGTACGCCCTCGGGGAGCCGGCCCGCATGAACAACAGCGAAACGACGTACAACTACAAGGTGGTGCGCCAGTTCTCGATCGCGACCATCGTCTGGGGCGTGGTCGGGATGCTGGTCGGCGTGATCATCGCCGCGCAGCTGCTCTGGCCCGAACTCAACCTGGGCATTCCCTGGCTCTCCTATGGGCGCCTGCGGCCGCTGCACACCAACGCCGTGATCTTCGCCTTTGGCGGCTCGGCGCTGTTCGCCACCTCCTACTACGTCGTGCAGCGCACCTGCCACGCGCGCATTTTCGCCGACGGCCTCGCCGCCTTCACCTTCTGGGGCTGGCAGGCGGTGATCGTGCTCGCCGCGATCACGCTGCCGCTGGGCATCACCACCTCCAAGGAGTACGCCGAGCTCGAGTGGCCGATCGACATCCTCATCGCCCTGGTGTGGGTGGCCTACGCCATCGTCTTCTTCGGCACGATCTGGAAGAGGAAGGTGGCGCACATCTACGTCGCCAACTGGTTCTTCGGCGCCTTCATCCTCACCGTGGCGCTGCTGCACATCGTCAACAGCGCGGCGATGCCGACGACCTTCTGGAAGTCCTATTCGGCCTACGCCGGCACCCAGGACGCGATGGTTCAGTGGTGGTACGGGCACAACGCCGTGGGCTTCTTCCTCACCGCCGGGTTCTTGGGGATGATGTACTACTTCATTCCGAAGCAAGCCGGGCGGCCGATCTACTCCTACCGCCTGTCGGTGGTGCACTTCTGGGCGCTGATCTTCACCT
>JAOTWE010000125.1 GCA_029863065.1 Betaproteobacteria bacterium | reverse complement strand
CTAAGGCGCCAGCAAGCGTCTGCGGCCGGGATCGAGCTTCGGCGAGTCGACCAAGTTAAACCCCATGCGCCGCGTCGGCGAAATGTCCGAGCTGCAGAACCTCGCCACCTTCCTCATGGCCGACGGCTGCGAGTGGCTCTCGGGCGAGACCATCGCCCTCGATGGCGCAGGCTACCTGGCCACCGGCGCCTACTTCACCGAACTCGACAAGATGAGCGACGCCGACTGGCAGAAGGCGCGCGAGCTGATCAAGGCGCAGAACGACAAGGACCGCGCCGGCCGGAGCGCGTGAGCGCGCCCATGGCGGACAAGCTCCTCCCCCGGCCGGCCGCGACGCTGCTGCTGCTGCGCGACGGCAGCCTCGGGCCCGAGGCGTTGCTCCTGCAGCGCGCGCACAGCGCGGCGTTCCTCGCCGGGGCGCACGTGTTTCCGGGCGGCGCGCTCGACAAGGCCGACCGCGAAGTTCGCGTGCTGCGCCGCGTGGCGGGGATCACCGATGCCGAGGCGAGCGCCCGCCTCGGCATCGAGGCGGGCGGCATCGCTTACTGGGTGGCGGGGATACGCGAATGCTTCGAGGAGTCGGGCATCCTGCTCGCCGAGGGTGAGGACGGCCGGCCGGTGGATGCGGCGCGCGCCGCGGCGCTCGCGCCGTGCCGGGGGCAGCTGCACGCCGGCAAGCTCGCCTTTCACGAGTTCCTGGAAAAGGAGCGGCTGCTGCTGAGTGGCCGCGCGCTCGCCTATTTCGGCCACTGGGTCACAGCGCCGGGACGCGCGCGCCGCTTCGACACGCGCTTCTTCCTCGCGCTTGCGCCGGAAGCGCAGGTGGGCACCCACGACGGCACCGAGCTTGTGGCGAGCGACTGGCTGCGGCCGCTCGACGCAATCGAGCGCGAGGCGCGCGGCGAGATCCAGCTTGTCTTCGCCACCAAGAACACGCTCGCCGACCTGGTGCGCTTCGCGCGCGCCAAGGACGCGCTCGAGCATGCGCGCGAAGCCGAAGTCGAGACCAACCGCGCCTGCTGGGCGCTGGGGCCCGACGGCGCGGCGGCGCTGTTTCGCCGCCGCGACCCGCAGTACTTCGAGATCCACTGGTGCGACCCGGAGGAAACGGGGCAGACGAGCGTCGCGCTCGAGCCTGGCGTCGCCAAGCGGCTCGATCCGTTCGTGACGCGGGTCATCGCGCCCAATCCCGGGATGATGACCGGGCCGGGCACCAACACTTATCTCGTCGGCGAAACCGAGCTCGCGGTGATCGACCCCGGTCCGGCGATCGACGCGCATATTGCCGCGGTGCTGGCCGTGGGCGCGGGCCGCATCCGCTGGGTGCTGTGCACGCATACGCACCTGGATCATTCGCCCGCCGCCGCCGCAATCAAGTCCGCGACCGGTGCCGTGTTGATCGGGCGTCCCGCGCCGGAACATCCGGGGCAGGACCGCGGCTTCACGCCCGACCGGGTGATGGGGCACGGCGATCGCTTCATGTTCGCGGGCCTGTCGTTGCGGGCGCTGCACACGCCCGGGCACGCGTCGAACCACCTGTGTTACCTGCTCGAAAACACGCGAATGCTGTTCACGGGCGATCACGTCATGCAGGGCTCGACGGTGGTGATCAACCCCCCGGACGGCGACATGCGCGCCTACCTCGAGTCGCTCGAGCAACTGCTCGGCGAGGATATCCTGATCCTTGCGCCGGGCCACGGCTTCCTGATCGGCGAGCCGCATCGTGAGGCGCGCCGCCTGCTCCGGCACCGCCTGGCGCGCGAGCAGAAGGTGGTGTGGGCGCTCGAGCGCCTGCGTGCGCCCACGCCGGAGGAGCTGGTGACCGAAGTGTACGACGACGTCGCGCCGCGGCTGCACGGCGTGGCGCTGCGCTCACTGTCGGCGCACCTGGAGAAGCTCGCTGCCGAGGGCCGGGCACGCGCCGCGGAAGGCCGCTGGTCGCTGGTACAATCTTCAATGGTCGAGTGACCGTCGAAGGAGCACGCCATGAGCAGCCATGACAGTACGCTAGAGCTGGTCACCAACCTCGATCGCGCAGGTATCGAGGCGCGCTTGGCCGAGATTCGCAGCAGCGCGCAATCGGCCGGGCTGGCGGAGCTGGCGCAGATGTTCGCGGACGCGCCCGGCGCGCCGCGCGCGCTGCTCGAGCAGAAGATCCGCGGCGCGCTCAAGTGGCTCGCCGACAAGCCCGATCACAAAGCGCTCGCGGCAAGACTCGAGCTGCTGGAGATCAATCTCCCGAATCTGAAGTAGCCGCGGCGCGCCGGCAGCCTGAAGTACGACTTCGATCTGTTCACCATCGGCGGCGGCTCGGGCGGCGTGCGCGCGAGCCGCGTCGCCGCGTCTTATGGCGCACGCGTTGCGGTGGCCGAGTCGGGACGTTTCGGCGGCACCTGCGTCAACGTCGGCTGCATCCCGAAGAAGCTTTTTTCCTACGCCGCGCATTACCGCGAGGATTTCGCGGTGGCGAAGAGCTTTGGCTGGACGCTGGGCGAGCCGAAATTCGACTGGCGCACCCTGGTCGTCAACAAGGACCGCGAGATCGCGCGCCTGAACGGCGTCTACGAGAGCGCGCTCGAGAAGGCCGGCGCCAGGATCCTGCGCGCGCGCGCCACGGTCGTCGATCCGCATACAGTGGAGGCGGGCGGCCGGAGCTACAGCGCGAGGCACATCCTCATCGCCACCGGCTCCTGGCCGCAGATCCCGGACATCCCCGGGCGCGAGCTTGCCGTCACCTCGAACGAGGCGTTCTTTCTCGAGCGGCTGCCACGGCGCGCGCTGGTGGTCGGCGCGGGCTATATCGCGCTGGAATTCGCCTCGATCTTCAACGGGCTCGGCGTGCAGACCACGCTCGCCTACCGCGGGCCGCGGCTGCTGCGCGGCTTCGACGCCGACCTCGGCGAGCGGATCGCCGAGGAAATGAGGAAGAAGGGCGTCGACATCCGCCTGCAAACGAATCCGGCGAAGCTCGAGCGGGGCATCCGCGTCACCTACGGGGTCGGTGCGACGCAGGAAGTGGACCTCGTCCTGTTCGCCACCGGCAGGAAACCCAACACGGCCGGACTCGGGCTGGAGAGAGCTGGGGTGAAGCTCGCTGCCGACGGCGCGGTGGTGGTGGACGAGTATTCGAAAAGCTCGGCCGACTCGATCCACGCCATCGGCGACGTCACCAACCGCCTCAATCTCACCCCGGTGGCCACCGCCGAGGGCATGGCGCTCGCGAAGACGCTGTTTCGCAATGAGCCTACGCCCGTGGATCACGTGAACGTGCCCACGGCGGTGTTCTCCGACCCCAATATCGCCACGGTCGGGCTGTCCGAGGAGGCAGCGCGCAAGCGCCATGGCCAGGTCGACGTTTACAAGGCGGCGTTTCGCGCCCTGAAGCTCACCCTCGGCGGGCACGAGGAGCGCACTTTCATGAAGCTGGTGATCGATGCGGCATCGCAGCGCGTGGTCGGCGCCCACATGATCGGGCCCGATGCGGGCGAGATAATTCAAGGCGTTGCGATTGCAGTGAAAATAGGCGCCACCAAGGCGCAGTTCGATGCCACTATCGGCATCCACCCCACGGCGGCGGAGGAATTCGTTACCATGCGGGAGAAGCTCCAGTAAAAAACAAAATGCTCGAATCGCGCATCGAGAAAATGGTCGGCGAGCTACGCTCTCAGGCAAGCCTGCCGCTCGCCATTGAGTTGTGGAACGGCAAGCGCTACGCCCTGGGCGAGCAGCCGACCGTAACCCTGCGCGTGCCCGCGGCCTCGGCGGTGAAGTACCTGGCGAAGGCCAACCTGGCGGCGCTGGGCGAGGCCTACGTCGAGGGGCATATCGATGTCGAGGGCCCGATCGGCGAGGCCATCCGCGCCGCGGAAAGCCTGGCGCGGCGCTTCGGCGGCGACACGAAGGGCCGCGCGCCGCAGCTGTTTCGCAACATCCACACGAAGAAGAAGGACGCGGAGGCGATCCGCTACCACTACGACGTTTCGAACGATTTCTACGCGCTGTGGCTCGACCCGCGCATGGTCTATTCCTGCGCCTATTACAAGAGCGGCGACGAATCGATCGCGACCGCGCAAGAGCAGAAGCTCGACCACATCTGCCGCAAACTGATGCTCCAGCCCGGCGACCGGTTCCTCGACATCGGCTGCGGCTGGGGCGCGCTGGTGATGCATGCCGCCGAGCGCTACGGCGTCAGGGCGCTTGGCATTACGCTATCGAAAAACCAGCACGCGCTCGCCAACGAGCGCATCAGGGCCGCGGGCTTGCAGGACAAGTGCGAGGTGCGCGTGCAGGATTACCGCGACGTGCCCGGCGAAGGCGTGTTCGACAAAATCGCCTCCATCGGCATGTTCGAGCACGTGGGCCTCAAGAACCTGCCCGTTTACTTCGGCACCATCCGCCGGCTGCTGGCGGAGGGCGGCATCGTGCTCAACCACGGCATCACGTCCGTCGATCCCGACAGCCGCTCCGTGGGCCTGGGGGGCGGTGATTTCATCGGCAAGTACGTCTTTCCGCACGGCGAACTGCCGCACCTTTCCCTGGTGATCCGGGAGATGGGCGCGGCGGGACTCGAAGTCATGGACTCGGAAACATTGCGGCTGCACTACGCGAAGACGCTGCGGCAGTGGAGCGAGCGGCTGGAGGCAAATCTCGACCAGGGCCGAGCGTTCGTCGGCGAGAAGCGGCTGCGCATCTGGCGGACGTATCTGGCCGGGTGCGCGCACGCGTTCGCGGAGGGCTGGGTGTCGATCCAGCAGGTGCTGGCGGTGAAAGGCGGGGATCCGATCAACCATCCGCTGCCGTGGACGCGGGAGTACATGTACGGGAGCTAACCGAACGCCCGCGCCACCAGGCTTCCTCCCGTAATCAGCAGCACCACCGCTACCGCTCGCAGCAGCTGCGCGCGCGAAATCCTGAGAAACATCCTCCGCGCAACGGCGATCCCCAACAGCGCCGCCGGCACCACGCCGATCGCGATCAGCCACACCTTCGGGTTCAGCAGCAGTCCAGTGATCAGGAACGCCGCGACGCGCAGCGATATGCTCGTCAGCGTCGCGAATCCCATCGTCGCGCGGAACTGCTCCTTGCTCAATCCCCGATGCGAAAGATAGATGGCGTATGGCGGACCGCCGGCGCCGAAAACGGTACTGGTAATCCCGCCGACCAGGCCCGCCATCCATCCCCACCCCGCTGCCACTACATTCCGCGATTCATGACGGAACAGGCTGTAGAGCGCGTAGCCGAAGACGAAGGCGCCGAGTGCGAACATTCCTGCCGCACGCGGAAGATTGACCAACAGGGTTACGCCGAGGGCGGTCCCGAGCAAGATCATCGGCACCAGCCGGACCCACTCGGTCTTCACCGCTGTCTTCGGGTTCTCGAACCCCACGCGCAGCGCGGCGCTCAGATCCGAGAGCGCGTAGAGCGCCAATGCGAACTGCAGCGGCACGAAGTGGGTCGCGAGCGGAATGGTCACCAGCGCCGAACCGAAGCCGGTGAGCCCGAACACCAAGGCCCCGGCAAACGCGATTGGAATCAGCGCCAGCAGCTCCCACTGCCCGCCGAGGAGTTCGCTCAGGCCTTCACCGCCGGATTGAGGGAGTAGGTGCCCGTGAGCTTCGCGCTGCCGAGCACGTGCGGCTGGATCGCCTTGAGCAGATCAGCACCGCGGAAGGCGCCTTCGATCGGGCACGCCTCGACGCCGAGGGCGTACAGCGTGAAGACGTAGCGGTGCGCAATGGAATCGTTCCACGGCGGGCACGGTCCGTCGTAGCCGAAGTAGTCCCCGGCCATGTCCTTGTCGCTCGCAAACCAGGTGGTGTAGTCGTTTACGCCCTGGCGGGTGCCGCGCGGCCCCGCGGGTCCGGACTTGCCGCCCGCGGTGACACCGCTGGAAAATTCGCCCTCGCGGATCGGCCCGGCTTCCGGCTTCAGGTCGACGAGCAGCCAGTGGTAGAACTCGATCCGCGGCAGGGTCGCCGGGATCTGGCGGTCTTCCTTGTTGACGTCGTCGGGCTTGGAGGGCACATCGCCGTCGTGGCACACGAGCACCAGCGACTTCGTCCCCGGCGGCAGGTCCTGCCACGCGAAGTGGGGATTCCTGTTGTCGGAGAGCCTGACGTGGGTCTTCGGGTCGGCCACGCCGAACGCGTAGCGCCCGGGAATCGCGCCCTTGTCGTTGAAGCTGTCGCTCGAGAGGATCATGCGCTGCCTCCTTCGGGGACGATTATAAGAGCCCCGGCGTCGAACCGGTTCATGCGTTTCAGGCGCGGCAGGTAGCGCGGAAACGGCAGGCCGAAGCGCCGCTCGAGCGCGTGCGCGCGGCGCGCGAGCGCGTCCCACGGCATCGCCTGCGGCGCGCCTTTCAGCGCGATGACGATCACGTTCGGATCGTAGAGCGCGGGAATCGCCAGCACCGCACCGCCAAAGGCGCACTCGAGGCGCCGGATGCGTTCGTCGAGCTTCGGATCGTCGTTCATCAGGTTGAGCACCAGTGCCCCCGGCTCTTCGAGCGCAAGCCACGCGGCATCGAAAAACGCCTGGCTGACGAGCGCCGCCGGCGGATGCTCGTCGGCGAACGCGTCCACCACCAGCAGGTCGCAGCACTCGGGCGCGAGCGCCTCGGCGCCGTCGCCGATCTCCACCCTGAGCCGCGCATCGTCCGCCGGCAGGTGGAACTGCGCGCGCGCGATTTTCGCCACCCGCTCGTCGAGTTCCACCACGCGCGTCTGCATCCACGGCAAGCGCCGCCAGAAGTACTTCACCAGCGAGCCGCCGCCCAGTCCGATCTTCAGCGCGCGGCGCGGCCGCGGATGAAACAGCAGGAAGCTCATCATGCAGCGCGTGTAGTCGAGCTCGAGCGCGAACGGATCCGAGAGCCGCATCGAGCTTTGGATGGCGTCGCCGCCGACGTGCAGCGTGCGCACGCCGCGCTCCTCGCTCACCGTGAGCGCCGGCGGCCGGCTCATGCGTGCTGCCGCGGCAGGTGCCGGCGCATGGTGCCGGCGAGGCCCGCGCCGGCGAAGCACAGTGCGGCGCAGACCAGGATCGGGAGGTCATAACTACCGGTCGCGTCGAAGCTCGCGCCGGCAAAGGTCGGGCCGATGAGCGTGCCCAGGCCGGCCGCCGTATACAGGCTGCCGATGATGGCTGAGAGCGCGCGCGGGCCGAAGATGTCCATGCACACGGTGGGCGCGAGCGCGACGTAGCCGCCGTACAAGGTACCGAAAACCACCGCGAACACCGCGAGCGGCAAGTAGCTCTTCGAGACCCACCACAGCAGGAACATGAGCCCCTGCCCGGCGCCGACCGCCACCAGCGAGCGCACGTGGCCGAGCCGGTCGGCGATGCCGCCGACGAAGAAGCGCCCGAGCAGGCTTCCCAGGCCAAGGAGGCTGACGAGCGACACGCCTTGCGCTTCCGTCAGGCCGACATCGAGCGCATACGGCACGAGATGCACCATGGGGACGAAGAATCCTACGCAGATGAGCAGCGCCACGCCGTACATCAGCCAGAAGGGCGCGCTGCGCAGTCCTTGCGCCAGGCTCATTCCCGGCAACGGCGCGCCATCGGCGCCCTTGCGCACCGATCTTCGCCCGCCGAGCGTCAGCGCCGCCGGCACCGACAGCACGAGCATCGCCACGGCGAGCGCGAGGTAGGCGTGGCGCCAGCCCACCAGGCCGATCAGCCAGGCGGCGGCCAGTGGCATGACCAGGTTTCCGGCGCCGATGCCCGACACGGCGATGCCCGATACCAGGGCGCGGTGCTGCACGAACGCGTGCTGCACGGCGGCGACCGAGGGCACGTAGGAGAGCCCGATGCCAAGGCCAACGCCAATGCTGTAAGTCAGGTAGAGCAGCCCGACCGAAGGCGCGTTGGCGGCAAGCGCCAGCCCGCCGGCGAGACAAAGCGCGCCTGCGAGGCACACGCCGCGCGGACCGAACCGATCGGCGAGCATGCCGCCGGGCACCCCGGCGGAGAACCACAGCAGCGCGCACAGCGAGAAGACGAGCGACACATGCGCCCGCGAGGCGCCGAACTCCGACTGGAATGCGGTGAAGAAGGCGGCGAAGGAATACGCGGCGCCGAAGCCCATGAACATGAGCGTGAAGGCGGCGAGCACCACCCCCCAACCGGGTCGCTGCCGGTTCAGGTCAGCGCCCCCCGCGCCGTGATCGGCCACAAGGACTCCACCACGCCCTTGCGCACGCAAACGTACCAGTCGTACAGGTTGATCGTCGGATCGCAGTGCCCGGGCACGAGAAGCAGCTTTTCGCCAAGTGCCGGTGGCGCGGTGCCCGCCGCCACGTCGATGAAGCCGTGCTCGTCCGAGGCCCGTGCATAGGCGAGCCCGGGCCGCTGCCACACCGCGGGCATGCCGGAATCGACACTCGAAGCCTTGAGGCCCGCATCGACGATGGCGCGCGTGCCGCCACCCCGGCTCATCACTGTGGTGAACACGAAGAGGGCGTGGGCGAAGCGCGGCAGCGGCGCCGCCTGCTCGTTCTTCGCGTAGTCGGCGTCCATGAAGGCGTACGACCCGGGCTGGATCTCGTTCCAGGCGCCGGTTTCCACCTCCAGCATGAAGGTGCCGCTGCCGGCGCCGGTGACCGTCGGGCAGGCAATGCCATCTTCCTCGAGCAGCCGGCGCGTGGCGCGCACCTGCTCGGCGGCGCGCTCGATGAGCGCGCGCCGCTCGGCGATCGTGCGCACGTGCTGCGCGCGCCCATGGTAGGCCTGCAGTCCGGCGAAGCTCAGGTTCGGGCAGCCGGACACCGTGCGCGCCAGCGCCAGCGCCGGCTCGCCCGGCGCCACGCCGCAGCGCGCCATGCCGACCTCGAGCTCGACATAGACGTCGAGTTTCACGCCCGCGCGGCTGGCGGCGGCGTCGAGATCCTTCGCGTTGCCGGCGTCGTCCACGCACACGCCGAGCTTCGCGCGCCCCGCGAGGCGCGCCAGGCGCTCGATCTTCGACGCGCCCACCACCTCGTTGGTCAGGAGCACGTCGGCAATCCCGCCGGCGACCATGGCTTCGGCCTCCGATACCTTCTG
>JAOTWE010000355.1 GCA_029863065.1 Betaproteobacteria bacterium | reverse complement strand
AAATCCACGAACCACACACAGGTCGAGCCCACCGAGAGGCCGTCGAACGCCGGCATTTCCGCGAACCAGCGCATGAAGCCGAGCGCCGGTGAGTCCCACGCGCTCTGCGCGAGCGCCTGCTCCTCGGCGCTTGCGCCGTAGCGCGTGCGGGTCTGCCAATGCGCCTGCGCCAGCGGCTGGAACGCCGCGTCCAGTCGGCCGATGAAATCGTGCGCCGCGGGCAGCGGCTCTTCGCGCCACAGGTTCACGTGCGCGAAGCGATGCGCGACCGCGTCGCTCGCGTACACGGTCCAGTTGAACGGCGACACGGCGCGCGGCATGACGCTCAGCTCCACCCCGCTCCAGCCCTGCTGCCGCGCGTAGTCGCGCGCGTAGTCGAGCGCGCGCTCCTTGAGCACCGCCTGGAAGCCGACGTAGGCGACGAGCACGAGGCTCGCTGCCGCCGCCGGGATGCGCGTGCGGCGCCAGGCGAGCGAGGCAATGAGGCCCGCGAGGATGATGCCGGTGAACCAAAGGTCGATGATGAAGGTCGTGCCCCAGCCAAAGCGCGCATCCGAGACGGGCGCAAAGATGATGGTGCCGAAGCTCGTGATCAGGTCGCCGAGGATGTGCGCGCCCAGGCCGAGCGCCGTGATGCCGTAGAGCGCGCGCCAGCCGCGCGGCTCGCGCAGGATCTTCGCCAGGATCCAGGACAGGAGGAGCGCCCAGAGCGGCAGCAGCAGCACCGAATGCGTGACGCCGCGGTGCTGCTCGAGGTAGACGAGCGGCGAGACGAAGGCGAGGACGAAGTCCAGATCGGGCGCCGCGGCGGCGAAAAAGCCCGCGGCGATGCGCCGCGGCATCGAGCGCGGCGGCGCGTCTTGCGGTGCAGTGGCCCGAGCGAGCAGCGCCCCGGAGAGCGCGTGCGTTAAGGTGTCCAAATGAGAAAAATGGGGTCTGTCCCCATTTAGTTAAGCCGCGCGCTTTTTCCTTTGTGCGTCCTTGGCGTGCATCTGCGCGTAGGCGCCGTGCGCCGCCGATTCGGCGTCGCCCACGTGCACCGGGTAGCCCATGTCGTCGAGCACCGAGCCGAGCGCCGAGAGGCACAGCATGACGTTGTCCGGGCGGCAGGAGTAGCCCATCAGGCCGAAGCGCCAGATCTTGCCCTTCAGCGGCCCCAATCCCGCGCCGATCTCGAGGCCGAACTCGCCCAACAGGCGCGAGCGCACCTGCGCCTCGTCCACGCCCTCGGCGCAGAGCACCGCGTTCATCTGCGGCAGCTGGTATTCCTCCTTGACGAGGAACTTGAGGCCCATCGCCTCCAGGCCCGCCTTGAGCGCGATATGGTGGCGCTGGTGGCGCGCCCAGGAGTTCTCCAGCCCTTCCTCGCGGATGAGGAGCAGCGCCTCGTGCAGCGCGAAAAGCGAATTCGTCGGCGCGGTGTGGTGATAGGTGCGCGTGGTCTCGCCCCAGTAGCCGAGCAGCAGATTCATGTCCATGAACCAGCTGTGGATCTTGTCTTTCCTCTTCTTCACGTGCTCCACGACGCGCTCGGAGAACGACACCGGCGACAGGCCCGGGGTGCACGACAGGCACTTCTGGCTCGCCGAGTAGATGGCGTCGATCTCCCACTCGTCGACTTTCACCGGCGTGCCGGCGAGTGAGGTGACCGCATCGACGATGACGAGCGCGCCGTGCTTGTGCGCAATGCGCGTGAGCTCTTTGGCGTCGGACTGCGCGCCGGTGGAAGTTTCTGCGTGGACGAAGGCGAGCACGCCGGCGCCCTTGTTCTTCTTCAGCGCGTCCTCGACCTTCTGCGGGTCGACCGGCTCGCCCCAATTGTCCTCGACCACAATCGGCGTGCCGCCGCAGCGCAGCACGTTCTCCAGCATCCTGCCGCCGAAGACGCCGTTCTGGCACACCACCACCTTGTCGCCCGGCGCCACCAGGTTGACGAAGCAGAACTCCATGCCCACCGAGCCCGGGCCCGAGAGCGGGAAGGTGAGCGGATGCTTCGTCTGGTAGACGTAGCGCAGGAGCGACTTCA
>JAOTWE010000124.1 GCA_029863065.1 Betaproteobacteria bacterium | reverse complement strand
GAGAAGCTCGGCACCGAGAAACCCGCGCAAGCGAAGGCAGCGTGACATGACCCGCCAGTCCATATACGTCGTCGATGGCGCACGCACGCCGTTCCTGAAGTCGAAGAACCGTCCTGGCCCGTTCGCGGCGGGCGACCTCGCGGTGCAAGCGGGCCGCGCCCTGCTCGTGCGCCAGAAGTTCGCGCCGGCGGAGCTCGACGAAGTGATCCTGGGGTGCGCCGCGCCCTCGGTCGACGAAGTGAACATCGGCCGCGTCGCCGCGCTGCGCATGGGCTGCGGCGAGAAGGTCCCGGGATGGACGGTGATGCGCAATTGCGCGAGCGGCATGCAGGCGCTCGATTCGGGCATCAACAACATCCTCGCCGGTCGCTCGCAGCTCGTGCTCGCGGGCGGCGTCGACGCGCTGTCGCGCGCGCCGCTGCTCTACAACGACAAGATGGTGAACTGGTTTTCCGACCTGGCGGCGGCGAAGACCACGGGACAGCGCGTGGCGCTGTTCGCGCGCATGCCATTCGCGGAACTTCTGGCGCCGGTGATCGGCATCATGAAGGGGCTCACGGATCCGATCGTCGGACTGCTCATGGGCCAGACCGCGGAGAACCTCGCGTACCGTTTCGGCATCACGCGCGAGCAGATGGATGCTTACTCGGTTCGCAGCCACCAGCGCGTGGCGCGCGCGCAGGACGAGGGCCCGCTCAAGCCGGGCGGCGGCGAAGTCGAGGCGCTCTATGACGCCAAGGGAAACTCCTATCCCCTGGACGATGGCGTGCGCCGCGACGCCTCGATGGCGGGGCTGGCAAAGTTGAAGCCCTTCTTCGACCGCAAGTACGGCAATGTCACGCCCGGCAACAGCTCGCAGATCACTGACGGCGCGGCGTGGCTGATCCTCGCCTCCGAGGCAGCGGTGAAGCAACACGGTCTCGCACCCATTGGGCGCATCGTCGACTCGCAATGGGCGGGGCTCGACCCGGCGCAGATGGGCCTGGGGCCGGTGCATGCGGCGACGCCGATCCTGAAGCGACATGGCATGAGCCTGGGCGACCTCGACTACTGGGAGATCAACGAAGCCTTCGCCGCGCAGGTGCTGGGCTGCCTCGCCGCGTGGAAGGACGAGTCTTACTGCAAGGAGCAGCTGGGTCTGGACCGCGCCATGGGCGAGCTGGACCAGGAAAAGCTGAACGTGGATGGCGGCGCCGTGGCGCTCGGCCATCCGGTGGGCGCGTCGGGCGCGAGGATCGTGCTGCACATGCTGCAGCTCCTCAAGCGCAACAACGCAAAGCGCGGCATGGCGTCGATCTGCATCGGCGGCGGGCTGGGCGGCGCGATGCTGCTGGAGGCCGCCTGATCATGGACCGCGGACAGACCGACACGCTGCTCAAGCACTGGCGCTGGGAACAGGACCGCGAGGGCCTCGCCTGGCTCACCTTCGACAAGCAGGGCGAATCCGCGAACACCTTTTCGCGCGAGGCGCTGGAGGAGCTCGGCGCCGCGCTGGATGCCATCGCCGCGGCTTCACCCAAGGGCCTCGTCATCCGCTCGGCGAAGGATAACTTCATCGCCGGGGCGGACATCAACCAATTCACGCGCTTCAAGACGCCCGACGAAGCGCTCGAATTCACTCGCCTGGGCTGGGACACGCTGCAGAAGCTGCGCGACCTCCCCTTCCCCAGCACGGCGATGGTGAATGGCTTCTGCATGGGCGGCGGGCTGGAACTCGCGCTCGCCTGCTCCTACCGTGTGGCGCTCGACGACCCGAAAACGCGCTTCGCCTTCCCCGAGGTGATGCTCGGCATCTGGCCGTTCTGGCACGGCCTGCAGTGGCTGCCCAAGCTCGTCGGTCCTTCAGCGGGCCTCGACATGATCCTCACCGGGCGCGCGGCCGACGCGCGGCGCGCGAAGAAAATCGGCCTCGCGGACGAGGCGGTGCCTCTGCGCGTGCTGGAGAACACCGCGCGCCTGGTCACGCTGGAAGCGAAGCCGCCGCGGAAACTCGGAATCATGAACCGGCTGATGCTCGGCGTCGGCCGCCGCTTCGTCGCCTCGCAGGCGCGTAAGCAAGTGGCGAAGCGCGTGCGCCGCGAGCACTACCCCGCGCCTTACGCCATCCTCGAAGCCTGGGTGAAGTACGACGGCGATCCGTTCGTTTCGCCGGACGACCCCGTATGCTCGATCAAGGCGCTCTCCAGCCACCCGACCACGCGCAACCTGATCCGCATCTTTTTCCTGCAGGAACGCATGAAGGGCCTCGCCAAGGGCGTGAACTTCAAGGCCGAGCACGTGCACGTGATCGGCGCCGGCGTCATGGGCGGCGACATCGCGGCGGTGTGCGCGATGCGCGGCATCCGCGTGACGCTGCAGGACACCTCGCCCGAGCGCATTGCCCCGGCGGTGAAGCGCGCCGCGGAGCTGTTCAGGAAGCGCCTCAAGGATCCGCGCCGGGTGCGCGACGCGCTGGACCGGCTGATCCCGGACGTGTCGGGCGCGGGTGCTGCGCGCGCCGACGTGGTGATCGAGGCGATCTTCGAGAACCTGCAGGCCAAGCGCGAGCTGTTCGCGAAAGTGGAAGCCGTCGCCAAGCCCGACGCGGTCCTCGCCACCAACACCTCGAGCCTGAAGCTCGCCGACGTTGCCGCACAATTCAAGGATCCCTCGCGCCTGGTCGGCATTCACTTCTTCAATCCTGTGCCGCAACTGCAGCTGGTGGAAGTGGTGTCCGGTGCGCAGACCAGCGCCGACATGGTGCGCAGGGCGACCGCCTTCGTCCGCCAGATCGACAAGCTGCCGCTGCCGGTGAAGGACTCGCCCGGCTTCCTCGTCAATCGCGTGCTCGGACCCTACATGCAGAACGCCTTCCGCATGCTCGACGAGGGCGTGAAGCCCGAGACACTCGACGCGGCGATGGAGGCGTTCGGCATGCCGATGGGTCCGATCGAGCTCGCCGACACCGTGGGCCTGGACATCTGCCTCGCCGCCGGCAAGGAACTGGCGAAGAAGGGTGCGCAGGGCGAAGCCGCGGAAGCACCGCAAGCCCTGGTCAACAAGGTCGCGCTTGGGCAGTTGGGCAAGAAGACCGGCCAGGGCATCTACCGCTACGAGAAGGGCCGCGCCGTCAAAGGCCACCCCGGCGCGTGGCGGCCCGAGCTGATCGAGACGCTGATCGAGCCCTACCTCAACGAGGCGCAGGCGGTGCTCGCCGAGGGCATCGTCGCCGACGCCGAGCTGATCGACGCGGGCCTCATCTTCGGCACCGGCTTCGCGCCATTCCGCGGCGGTCCGCTGCACTACCTCGAGTCGCGAAATTGATGGGCCGTGCTTCGCACCAGCCCGCGGGCCTTGAACTGCCCAAGGGCAAGATTCCCGCGCTGCGCGTCGTGCCGATGCCGGCCGACGCCAACCACAACGGCGACATCTTCGGCGGCTGGATCATGGCGCAGGTGGACGTGGCCGGCGGCACCGTCGCCGGGCGCGTGGCGCGCGGGCGCGTCGCCACGGTGTCGGTGAACTCCTTCGTCTTCAAGCAACCGGTGCAGATCGGCGACATCCTTTCCCTGTATGCCGACGTGGTGCGCATCGGCAACACCTCGATTACCGTCAACGTCGAGGTGTTCGCCGAGCGCGGGCGCGCCGAATCGAAGGTCGTGAAGGTGACCGAGGCGACGCTCACCTACGTGGCGATCGACGCCAAGGGCACGCCGCGCTCCGTGCCGAAGTGAGCGGCACCGCCGTCGAATTCGCCGCGCGCGACGGCTATCGCCTCGCCGGCACGCTGTACCGGCCGAAGACGCCGAATCGCCGCGCCGTGCTGTTCCAGGCGGCTGCCGGCGTGAAGCAGGAGTACTACGGCAAGTTCGCCGCCTACCTCGCCACGCGCGGCTTCGCCGCCCTCGCCTTTGATTACCGTGGCGTCGGGCGCTCGTGTCCGCCGAAGCTGCGCGGCTTCAAGGCGAGCATGCGCGACTGGGCGGAGAAGGATATCGGCGGCGCGCTCGACTACCTGGCGCGCGCCACGCACGGCGCGCGGCTCATTGGCATCGGCCACAGCTTTGGCGGGCAGGCGTTCGGCATCGTCCCCGGCAACGAGCGCTATGTCGCGGCACTGACGGTGGGCGCGCAAAGCGGCTACTGGGGCCACTGGCGCGGCGCCGGGCGTGCGGGGATGTGGTTTCTCACGCACGTGCTGCTGCCGGGCGTGTCGCGCCTGTACGGATACTGTCCCGCGCGGCTCCTCGGACAAGGCGAAGACCTGCCGGCCGGGGTGGCGACGCAGTGGGCGAGCTGGTGCCGGCATCCGGGCTACCTGGTCGGTGCGCTAGGGGCGCAGGAGCAGTACGCGCGTTTTGCTGCGCCGATCCGCGCCTACTCGATCACGGATGATCGCTACGCCCCGCTCAAGGCGGTCGAGGCCTTCCTCGAGTTCTATCCGAACGCTGTGCGCAAGCTCGAGCGGGTTGACCCGGCGCAGATGGGCGGCGGGCCGATCGGGCACTTCGGCTTCTTTCGCGAGCGTTTCAAAGACACGCTATGGAAGGACGCGGCGGATTGGCTGGAGGGGCGCTGAAGCGCTAGGCCAGCCCCGGAAACAGCGCCTTCAGCCCCACCGCCATAGTTTGAACCGCCATGGCGGCGAGCAGCAAGCCGAGAATCCGCGTCGCCACGTTCATCCCCGTGGTGCCCATGCGCGCGGCGACGCGAGGCGCGGCGCGCAGCGCAAGCCACACCACCCCGCACACGACGGCAATGCACACCACGATGACGAGCTGGTGCACGACGCCGCCGCCCTCCGCGGCAATGATTGCCGTGCTGATCGCCCCCGGCCCGGCGAGGAGCGGAATCGCGAGCGGCACCACGCCCTGCAACTCGCCCTCCTCCAACTCAGCGGCCTCGGCCTTCGACTGGCGCACGGACCCAGCCTGCGCGTTCAGCATGGCGAGCGCCATCAAGAGCAGCACGAGGCCGCCGCCGACGCGGAATGCCGACAGGCTCGCGCCAATCAACTCGAGCAGCGCCTCGCCGATCAACGCTGCCGCGGCGAGCACCACGAACACGGTGGCAGTCACGACCCGGGCCAGGCGGCTGGGGTCGGCGTCGCCGCGCGAAGCCGCGAAAGTAAGGAAGAACGGGATCGCGAGGAAGGGATCGACGACCGCGGTGAGCGTGACGACGAACCTGAGGTAGTCGCCGAGGGGAGCGAGCCCCTGCATCGGTCTATTTCTTGGCGGCCGCGGCCGCGGTCGCCGCCTTGCGGTCTTCGCTCACGCGTGCGAAGGCCGGCCGCTCGCCGAGCATCTTGAGGTAGGGCTTCACCTGCGGGAGGTCTTCCAGGAAGTCGCGCCCGAAAGCGGTCTTCGTCACCAGGCTCACGAGCGGCAGGTGCACGAAGGCAGCGCAATCGGCGATGCTGAGCTCCTTGCCCGCAATGTAAGGCTCGAATTTCGCCACCGCCTTCAGCGCGCGCACGCCCTTGGCGATGTCCTTTTCCACCTGCTGCTTCGTCTCGTCGGAGAAGCTGCCGCCGAAGAACAGGCCTGCATACAGCCGGCGCACCACCAGTTCCATGTGCGATTCGAGAAACACGACGATCTCGCGCACGCGGGCCCGAGCGAGCGGATCCTTCGGCAGGAGCGGCTTCTGCGGGTAGGCGTCCTCAAGATACTCGAGTATTACGCCCGACTCGCGGATGCGCGTGCCATCCACCTCGAGGTAGGGCACCTTGCCCATCGGGCTTTTTGCCACATACTCGTCCTTCTGCGACGGCTTGACGTTCTCGTCCTCCTCGAATTCGACGCCCTTTTCGAGCAGCGCGATGCGCACCTTGTTGTGGTAGTTGCTGATGCGGAAACCGCACAACCTGATCATTTCTTTTCTCCCTGGTGCTTGGCGTAGAGTTTCTGCATGCCGCCGATCCAGCGGTCGTAATCGGCGGTCTTGTTGCGCATGTAGTTGAGCACCGTCGGGTGCGGCAGGACGAGAAAGCGCTCTTCGGTCATCACTTTCACGATCTCATCTGCGACCTGCTCCGCGCTGAGCGCGCCGTCCACGCCCGCCGAGCCGCCGTCGCCCTTGTACATGCCGGTGATCACCGCCTGCGGGCACAGGCACGAGACGCGTAGCCCCCGCCGCCCATAGGCGATCGCCAGCCACTCGGCGAAGGCCACGGCGCCGTGCTTGGTGACGCCGTAGGTCGCGGACTCGACGATGTTGAGCAGTCCCGCGGCCGAGGCCGTGACGAGGAAATAGCCGCTGCCGCGCGCCACCATCTTCTCGACCACGGCGCGCGCCGCCCAGACGTGCGCCATGACATGGATGCGCCAGTTGCGGTCCCATTCCGCGTCGCCTGCCTCCAGCCCGCCGCGGCGCACGATACCGGCGTTGGAGAAGTACACGTCGACGCGGCCGAAGCGCTCCTCGGCCTGCAGCACCAGGCGCTGGATGTCGGCCTCGCGGCTCACATCGCAGGCCACCGCCAGGCCCTTCACTTCCGCCGCCACCGGCTTCAGGCCGGCCATGTTCAGGTCGGCGAGCGCGAGGCCCGCCACGCCTTCCCTGGCGAAGCGCAGCGCCGCGGCGCGGCCGATGCCGCTCGCCGCGCCGGTGACGACGGCCACCTTGCCCTTGAGCTCCATGTCAGCCGCGCTTGCGGCCGGCGAGCGCCTCGGCGACCGTCGTCTGCTCGGCAATCTCGAGCTTGGCGATGGCGTTGCGATGCACCTCGTCCGGGCCGTCGGCGAAGCGCAGCGTTCTCGCGTGCGCGTACATGTTCGCGAGGCCGTACCGGTCCGTGACGCCGCCCCCGCCATGCACCTGCATCGCCCAGTCGATCACCTGGCAGGCCATGTTGGGCGCCAGCACCTTGATCATGGCGATCTCCTTCTGCGCGACCTTGTTGCCCACCGTATCCATTTTCCAGGCGGCGTGCAGCACCATGAAGCGCGCGCCGTCGATCATGATGCGCGCCTCCGCGATCCGCTCGCGCGTCACGCCCTGCTCGGCGATCGTGCGCCCGAAGGCGACCCGCTGCGTGGCGCGCTTGCACATCTTCTCCAGTGCGCGCTCGGCCTGGCCGACGAGTCGCATGCAATGGTGGATACGCCCGGGCCCGAGGCGCCCCTGCGCGATCTCGAAGCCGCGCCCTTCGCCGAGCAGAATGTTCGCCGCCGGCACGCGCACGTCCTTGAACTCGATCTCCATGTGACCGTGCGGCGCGTCGTCGTAGCCGAAGACGTTCAGGTGGTGCAGGATCGTGACCCCCGGCGTGCCCGCCGGAACCAGGATCATCGACTGCTGGCTGTGGCGCGAGGCTGCATCGGGGTTGGTCTTGCCCATGACGATGTAGATCTTGCAGCGC
This sequence comes from Betaproteobacteria bacterium, assembly GCA_029863065.1. GTDB lineage: Bacteria > Pseudomonadota > Gammaproteobacteria > Burkholderiales > SG8-39 > JAABQT01. The sequence goes on along the minus strand of JAOTWE010000124.1, from coordinate 1,723 downwards.
GGATCGCCCGCGCCGCTCGACCACCACTTGCGGCCGTTGATGACGTAGTCGTTGCCCTCGCGCTTGATGTGCATCTGGATGTTGGTCGCATCCGACGATGCCACCGCGGGCTCGGTCATGAGAAACGCCGAGCGGATCTCGCCCGCGAGCAGCGGCTCGAGCCACTGCTTCTTCTGCTCCTCGGTGCCATAGCGCTCGATGGTCTCCATGTTGCCGGTGTCGGGTGCCGAGCAGTTGAACACTTCGGGCGACCAGCTGGTGCGGCCCATGATCTCGCACAGCGGCGCGTACTCGAGGTTCGACAGCCCCTCGGGCGCCCGCTTGGAATGCGGCAGGAACAGGTTCCACAGGCCGGCATTGCGCGCCTTCGGCTTCAGCTCTTCGATGATCGGTACCGGCGTCCAGCGCTTGTCGCTGTGCACGTGCGCGTAGTACGCGGCCTCGTTTGGATAGATGTGCTCGTCCATGAAAGCGATGAGCTTCTTGCGCAGTTCCTGAACCTTCGGCGAGTACTCGAAATCCATGCTGTTCTCCTAGGCTGCTCTCTTGAGGATCTTTTCGACCTGCGCCCACCCGAGCTCCGCCAGCGGCCGCGTGCGCGAGCCCGCCTCGCGCGCGTACTCGCTCGCTGCCGTGCCGTCGACCACGCGCTTGGCGATGCCCTGGGTGATGGCGGCAATGCGGAACAGGTTGTAGGCCATATAGTAGTCCCAGGTCGAAGGGTCGATGCCCTGGCGACCGGTGCGATTGCAGTACAGCTCGACGTACTGGCGCTCGCTCGGAATGCCGAGCGCCGCCAGGTCCAGGCCGGCGATGCCGCGGAACTTTCCGGGCGCAATGTGCCAGCTCATGCAGTGATACGCGAAATCGGCAAGCGGGTGGCCGAGCGTCGACAGCTCCCAATCGAGCACGGCGAGGATCCTGGGCTCGGCGGGGTGGAAGACGGCATTGTCGAGGCGGTAGTCGCCGTGCACGACGCAGGTCTCGTCGCCGGCCGGGATGTGCGCCGGCAGCCACTCGATGAGGCGATCCATCGGTTCGATGCGCTCGAGCTCGGAAGCCCGGTACTGCTTGCTCCAGCGCGAGACCTGGCGCGCCACGTAGTCGCCCGCCTTGCCGAAATCCTCCAGCCCTACCGCCTTGTAGTCGATGTCGTGCAGCTGCGCGATGACGCGGTTCAGCTCGTCCCAGATGGCGCCGCGCTCTGCGCGCGACATGCCGGGCAGCGCCTGGTCCCACAGCACGCGCCCCTCGACGCAGTCCATGACGTAGAACGCGGTGCCAATCACCGACTCGTCCTCGCACAGCACATAGGGCCGGGCCACCGGGAAGCCGACCCCGTGCAGCGCCTTGATGACCTTGTATTCGCGCTCCACCGCGTGCGCGGAGGGCAAGAGCTTGCCGGGGGGCTTCCTGCGCAGCGCGTAGAGTTTCCCGCCGGCCTTGATGCGGTAGGTGGGATTGGACTGGCCGCCCTTGAACTGCTCGACCGCGAGCTCGCCGTGCCAGTCGTCGATCTTGCCGCGCAGGAACCGCGCCAGCCGGCCGACGTCGAAACGATGGCGTTCCTCGACCGGCTTGACGCCGATGAACTGCTCAAACATGCCGCGGAGCTTACCTTAGAAGCCCCGCGTCTTGAACCCGCACTGCGGTCTAGGATTCGCTCTCTGGCGCGAGCAGGCTGCGAACCATTGCCACCACCAGCTCTCGGTCTACCGGCTTG
>JAOTWE010000123.1 GCA_029863065.1 Betaproteobacteria bacterium | reverse complement strand
GATCGGGCCGCTCGCCGCCAAGCCGGTGATGGAAGGCAAGGCGGTCCTTTTCAAGAAGTTCGCCGGCATCGACTGCTTCGACCTCGAGGTGAACGAGCGCGACCCGGACCGGCTGGTGGATATCATCGCCAGCCTCGAGCCGACCTTCGGCGGCATCAACCTCGAGGACATCAAGGCGCCGGAATGCTTCGTCGTCGAGCGCAAGCTCCGGGCGCGGCTCAAGATCCCGGTGTTCCACGACGACCAGCATGGCACCGCCATCACGGTCGGCGCCGCGATGCTCAACGGCCTGAAAGTGGTCGGCAAGGAACTCGCGCAGGTGAAGCTGGTGGCCTCGGGCGCGGGCGCCGCCGCACTGTCGTGCCTCGACCTCCTGGTGAAGATGGGCATGCCGGTCGACAACATCACGGTCACCGACATCAAGGGCGTGGTCTACCGGGGCCGCAAGGAGGAGATGGACCCGGACAAGGAGCGCTACGCCAAGGACACCAAGGCGCGCAAGCTCGGCGAGCTGATCGCCGGCGCCGACGTGTTCCTCGGCCTGTCCGCGGGCGGCGTGCTCAAGCCCGAGATGGTGAAGAAGATGGCCGAGCGGCCGCTGATCCTGGCGCTCGCCAACCCGGAGCCCGAAATTCTCCCGGAGCTGGCGAAGGAAGTGCGGCCGGACTGCGTCATTGCCACCGGGCGCTCGGATTATCCGAACCAGGTGAACAATGTGCTGTGCTTCCCGTTCATCTTCCGCGGCGCGCTCGATGTCGGCGCCACCACCATCACCACGGAGATGGAACTCGCCGCCGTGCGCGCCATCGCCGAGCTGGCGCAGGCCGAAACCTCCGAGCAGGTGGCGCTCGCTTACGGCATCGAGACGATCAGCTTCGGCGCGGATTACCTGATTCCGCGACCCTTCGACCCGCGCCTCATCGCGCGCGTCGCGCCCGCGGTCGCCAAGGCGGCGATGGACTCGGGCGTGGCGACGCGGCCGATCGCCGACCTCGACGCCTACCGCGATTCGCTCGCACAGTTCGTTTACCACTCGGGCCTGATCATGAAGCCGCTGTTCGCGGCCGCCAAGGCGGTGCCCAAGCGCATCGTCTATGCCGAGGGCGAGGACGAGCGCGTGCTGCGGGCGGTGCAGATCATCGTCGACGAGGGCCTGGCGCAGCCGACGCTCATCGGCCGACCGCAGGTGATCGAGCAGAGAATCGAGCGGCTCGGGTTGCGCGTGCGCGCGGGCAAGGAGTTCGATCTGGTCAATCCCGAGTTCGACCCGCGCTACCGCGAATACTGGAGCACGTACCACAAGCTCACCGAGAGAAAGGGCGTGTCGCCCGAATACGCCAAGGCGGAGATGCGCCGCCGCCACACGCTGATCGGCGCCATGCTCATGCACAAGGGCGAGGCCGACGGCATGTTGTGCGGCACTTTCGGCAACTATGCGCTGCATCTGCACTTCGTCGATCAGGTGATCGGCCTGATGCCGGGCATCCGGCACTACGCGGCGATGAATGCACTGGTGATGACGAACCGCATCGTCTTCATCTGCGATACCTACGTTACCCCGGACCCGGACGCGGAGCACATCGCCGAGATGACCTTGCTCGCCGCCGAGGAAGTCAAGCGCTTCGGGCTGGTGCCCAAGGTGGCGTTGCTCTCGGCGTCGAACTTCGGCTCGCTCGAGCTGCCGTCCATGCGCAAGATGCAGCGCGCGCTCGCCCTCTTGCAGGAGCGCGCCCCGGACCTGGAGGTGGAAGGCGAGATGCACGGCGACGCCGCGCTCTCGGAGGAGATCCGCCTCAAGGAGTTTCCGAATTCGCGCCTGCGCGGCCCGGCCAACCTGCTCATCATGCCGACCCTGGATTCGGCCAACATCACCTTCAACCTGCTGAAGACGGCCGCCGGCGACGGCGTCACCATCGGCCCCATCCTGCTCGGCGCGTCGCGCGCGGTGCACATTCTGACCCCGTCGGCCACCGTGCGCCGCATCGTCAACATGACTGCGCTCGCCGTCGTCGACGCCAATGCGCCGCGCGCCGGCGTGGAGCCGAGCCTGTTCTAGCCTCCATGGCGATCGGCGCGAGCGCGAGTAACGTGGCGGCCCTGCCGCAGGCGCGCGCCAGGCCGCGCGCCGGACTGGTGCTGACCGGAGGCGGTGCGCGCGCCGCCTACCAGGTGGGCGTGGTGAAGGCGGTGCGCGACCTGCTCGGCAACCCGGTGAAGAATCCGTTCCCGATCCTCTGCGGTACGTCGGCGGGGGCGATCAACGCGGCGTCCCTGGCGGTCTATGCCGACGACTTCACGCACGCCGTGGCCAACCTGCTCGAAGTGTGGGAGAACATGCACTGCGAGCGGGTGTACCGCACGGACTTCGTGAGCATCGCGAAACGCGGCGCCCGCTGGTTATTCGCCATGACGCTGGTGTCGCGCGGCAACCCGGTCTCGCTGCTCGACAACGCCCCGCTGCGCGACATGCTGGAGAAGAGCCTCGCATTCGAGCGCATTCAGGAGCACATCGATGCGGGCGCGTTGTACGCGGTGTGCGTCACCGCGTCGGGCTATACGTCCGGGCAGAGCGTGTCCTTTTTCCAGGGCGGTTCCGGGCTTGAGGGCTGGGAGCGCAACCAGCGCATCGGCGCCGGGGTGATGCTCAGGCTGGAGTACCTGATGGCCTCGTCGGCATTGCCGTTCATCTTTCCCGCCGTCAAGGTGCACCGCGAGTACTTCGGCGACGGCTCGATGCGCCAGATCGCGCCGGTCAGCCCGGCGCTGCATCTGGGCGCCGACCGCGTGCTGATCGTCGGCACGGGACGCCAGGTCCTGGACCAGGCGCGCGCGCGCTCCAATATCTACCCGTCGCTCGCGCAGATCGCCGGGCACGCGCTCAATTCCATCTTCCTCGACAGCCTGGCGGTGGACATCGAGCGCCTGGAACGCATCAACCGCACGGTGCAGCTGATCCCGCCGGAGCGGCTCGAGGGCTCCCACCTCATGCTGCACCCGGTCAAGGTGCTGTTCATCACGCCGTCGCAGCCGATCGAGCGCATCGCGGCGCGCTTCGTGCACGAACTGCCGCGTGCGGTACGCGTCGTGCTGCGGCCGACCGGCGCGCTGTCGCGCTCGGGCTCCAACCTGGCGAGCTACCTGCTGTTCGAGGAATCTTTCTGCCGCGCGCTCATCGACCTGGGCTATCAGGACACGCTGGCGCGCGAAGCCGAGGTCAGGGAATTCTTTTCCGAATCATGAGGCCGCCCATGGCAGAATCGAACCCGCCGCAGGACCCCGCCGAGATCTTCCGCCGACTGTGGGGCCCGCTCGGGCTGCCGGTGCCGGGCATGGCGGTGCCGACGCTCGATCCGAAGGAAGTGGAAAAGCGCGTCGCCGAGCTGCGCTCGGTCGAGTCGTGGCTGCAGACGAACCTGAACATGGTGCGCTTTGCCATCCAGGGGCTGGAAATGCAGCGCTCCGCGCTGCTCGCCATGGGGGCCGGTGCGGAGCCCGGGTCGCCGCCGAGCGCATTCGCCGAGCTTGCGGCGACCAGCGCCAACTCCGCCATGATGTGGCCGTGGGCCGTCATGCAGCAGGCCATGACCGGCAAGCCGCCGGCGAGCGAAGCGCCGCCGGCCGCGGATGATGGCGAAGAGCCGAAGAAATGAACGCAAATCTAACGAGGAGAGAAACACCATGACCAAGGCAGTGAGATTCCACAAGACCGGCGGTCCCGAAGTGCTGCAGCTGGAGGACGTGCCGGTGGGCGAGCCGGGCGCGGGGCAGGTGCGTGTGCGCCATACCGCGATCGGCGTGAACTTCGTCGACACCTACCAGCGATCGGGCCTGTATCCCATGACGTTGCCGCAGGTGGCGGGCAACGAGGGCGCCGGCGTGGTGGCGGCGGTCGGTTCCGGCGTCACCACGCTCAAAACGGGCGACCGGGTGGCCTACACCGGATTGATCGGCTCGTATTGCGGGGAGCGGCTGGTGCCCGCCGACCGGATGGTGAAGATTCCCGAGGGCATCAGCGACGAGCAGGCGGCCTCGATCATGCTGAAGGGTATGACGGTGCATTACCTGATCCACAGCACCTACGCGGTCAAGGCCGGCGATACCGTGCTATGGCATGCCGCTGCCGGCGGCGTGGGGTTGCTCGCCTGCCAGTGGCTTAAGGCGCTCGGCGCCACCGTCATCGGCACGGTCGGCTCGCCCGAGAAGGCGAAGCTCGCCAAGGCCCACGGCGCCGATCACGTCATCGACTACAGAAAGGAGAATTTCGTCGAGCGCGTGAAGGAGATCACCGGCGGCAAAGGCGTGCCTGTCGTGTATGACTCAGTGGGCAAGACCACTTGGGAAGGGTCGCTCGACTGCCTGCGGCCCCTCGGGCTGTGGGTCATCTTCGGCAACGCCTCGGGTCCGGTGCCGCCGCTCAATACCGGCATCCTGGCGCAGAAGGGTTCGCTCTTCGCGACCCGGCCCACGCTGGCGACCTACATCGCGTCGCGCGCCGACCTCGAAGCGCGCTCGTCCTCGCTGTTTGCCATCGTCAAGTCGGGCAAGGTGAAGATCGAGATCACCGCGCGCTACAAGCTGGCCGACGTGGTGCAGTGCCACCGCGACCTCGAGGGCCGCAAGACCACCGGCTCGGTGATCCTGCTGCCGTAGGGTGGGCCAACGGCCCACCATGGTCGGGCCGCTGGCCCACCATGGTCGAGCCACTGGCCCACTGTACAGGGGTAACAAAACGCCGCCCGCGGGCGGCGTTTTTCTTTTCCGGGCCGCTGGCCCGGATTCCTGGGCCGCAGGCCCAGGCTACTGGATGTTCAGGATCTTCATCGCCTTGGCAAGCGCGTCGACCGACTCCTGGTGCTTGCCGGCCTTGTGCAGGGTTTCGCCCTCGGCGCGGTACTTCTTCACTTCGCTCATCTGCTCCATGGACAGCGCTGGCTTCTTCGCCAATGCCGCGTCGATTTGTTTCATGTCCTTGGGGCAGTGGAAGGCGAAGGCGGACGCGCTGGCCAGGGCGAGCGCGACGCTCAGGACGATTCTTTTCATGCGACCTCCTCAATCGGGTTGTGGGACCGGGGAGAGATTATCATCCCGGCTGGAGAGTAAACGCCAGATGACCAATCCTTATTCCCCATGCGGGCGACGCTGATCCACGACAGACCGGTCGAGCTGGACGCCGGCGGTCTGCGGCAGCGCTTCGCCGAGGGCAAGCCGGTGGAGATGCTCTACGGCGATCAGGGGATCGACGCCGAGCGCGCCGCCGCGCGCCGGCGGGCGAGCGTCCTGGTGCCGATCGTGGCGCGGCCCGACGAGCTGACGATGCTGCTTACGCGCCGTACCGCCCACCTCAAGAACCACTCGGGCCAAATCGCCTTCCCCGGCGGCGGCGCTGAGGCCGGCGACGCGAGCACCGAGGCGACGGCGCTGCGTGAAGCGCGCGAGGAGATCGGCCTCGACCCGGCACGCGTGGAGCTCCTCGGGCGGCTCTCGGACTACCACACGCGTACCGACTACCGGGTCACGCCGGTCGTCGGTCTGGTGGCGCCGCCGTTCGAGCTGTCGCTCGACGCTCATGAGGTCGACGCGGCGTTCGAGGTGCCGCTGTCCTTCCTCCTCGATCCGGCCAACCACCTGCGCCACCAGCGCGAGTTCCAGGGACGAATGGTCCCGTTCTACGCCATCCCGTATCGCGACCACTACATCTGGGGCGCTACCGCGGGCATGCTGATCAACCTGTACCGCTTTCTCGCGCAGGGGGCCCCGTGAGCGCCCTCGCCGTCATCGCCGCGCTGCTGATCGAGCAATGGCGCCCGCTCGGCGATCGCAAGGCGTACTTCGCGGCGCTCGCCGCGGGCGCCGAATGGCTGGAGCGCTCCTTCAACGCCGGCGAGGGGCGCCACGGCATGATCGCCTGGCTGGTGGCGGTGCTGCCGGTGCTGGTCGCGGCCATGGCGCTGTACTACCTGCTGTTGTGGATGCATCCGCTGCTGGCGCTCGTCTTCAACGTCGCGGCGCTGTACTTCACGCTCGGCTTTCGCCAGTTCAGCCACTATTTCACCGAACTGCAGCTTGCCATCCGCACCGACGACCTCGACCGGGCGCGCGATTTGATCGGCGCCTGGCGCGCCGAGCCGGCGCAGCACCGCAGCCGCGAGGAGGTGATCCGCCTCGCCATCGAGGAGGCACTGGTCGCCTCGCACCGCCACGTGTTCGGCGTGCTGTTCTGGTTCGTGCTGCTGCCGGGGCCGAGCGGTGCCATCCTCTACCGCTTGGCGGTCTACCTCGGCCGGCGCTGGCGCGGGCTCGGGTCGTTCGGCGCCTTCGCCGGACGTGCCTGCCACGTCCTCGAGTGGCCCGCGGTGCGGCTCACCGCAGCCGCGTTCGCCGTGGTGGGCGATTTCGAGGACACGATCTACTGCTGGCGCACGCAGGCGCCGACCTGGCCCGACCCCGACATGGGCGTGGTGCTCGCCGCGGGCGCCGGCGCCCTGGGCGTGCGCCTGGGCATGCCGCTCGCGGCAATCGAGGGCGAGGAAGTGCGCCCCGAGCTGGGCGCAGGCGAACCCGCCGATGCGCCGTTCCTCGACGGCGTGGTGGGGCTGGTGTGGCGTGCCCTGGTGGTGTGGGTGTTCCTGCTGGTGCTGCTGTCCTTCGCCCGCATCTTCTAGGCGCGCCGTGGCGCGCCGCAGCGCCAGCACTGCGTGAATTGCGGCTCCATGCGTTCGCTGCAGGCCGTACAGGTCCAGGGTGGGCCCGCGGCGCGCGGACCCTCGCGCAGCAGCCGCTCGGCGCGTGCGGCATCGCCAGCCTCCAGCACCCAGACTTCCACCTGGCACTCCGCGGGCGGCAGCTCGCCCATCGCCGAGGACAGCCGCTCGTTGCGCACCTCGGCGCGAATCCCTTCCGCCTCGAGCAGATTCCGCGCGTGGTGCGCGGCAACCAGATCGTAGGAGCTGAAGACGCGCTGCACTAGCGCTCGCGCGTCACAGTTCGGACAGCGCGTCGCACTTGGCGGCGCAGATGAAATCGTTCTCCGACAGCCCGTCGACGGCGTGCGTCCAGTAGGTGACGCGGCACTTGTTGTAACCGACCTCGAGATCGGGATGGTGGTCCTCGCGGTGCGAGATCCAGGCCAGGGCATTCACGAACGCCATGGTGTGGTGGTAGTTGGCGAACGGGTAGACCTTCACCAGCCTGCCGTCCTCGAGGATCCAGCCCTTGAGGCCCTGCAGCATGTTGCGCGCCTGCTCGGCGCTGTACGCGGGCACGCCGCCTTCGCAGGGCTTGCACTTTTTCTTCGCCAGTTCGCTCATCGTGCCTCCTAGGCGAGCGACTGCAGCCGCGCGATGCGCAGCGCCGCCGGCGGGTGCGAATCATAGAACGCCGAGTGCAGCGGGTCAGGCGTGAGCGTGGCGGCATTGTCCTGGTAGAGCTTGACCAGCGCCCGCACCAGCTCGGCGGCGCTGGCGTTCGCGGCGGCGTAGGAATCGGCCTCGAACTCGTGGCGCCGCGAATAAAGGCTGGTCAGCGGCTGCAGGAAGAACGTGAACACCGGCATCACCAGCACGAACAGCAGCAGCCCCATGGCATCGCCCGGGGCGCCGGCGTTCAGGCCGTCATAGAACCACGGCTGGTCGATCAGCCGGCCGAGCACCCACAGCAGGCCGAGCGACAGCGCGAACAGCAGCACGATCCGCTTCCAGACGTGATGGCGGCGGTAGTGGCCGAGCTCGTGCGCGAGCACCGCCTCGACCTCGGCTGGCGCGAGGCGCGCGAGCAGCGTGTCGAAGAACACGATGCGCTTGGCGGCGCCGAAGCCGGTGAAATAGGCGTTGCCGTGCGCGGAGCGTTTCGACCCGTCCATCACGTACAGGCCGTTCGAGGTGAAGCCGCAGCGCGCGAGGAGCCGCTCGATGCGCCCGGCGAGTGCCGGATCCGCGAGCGGCGTGAAGCGGTTGAACAGCGGCGCGATGAACGTCGGGTAGAGGAGCAACACCATCAGATTGAAGCCGGTCCAGGCGAGCCAGACGTAAAGCCACCACAGCTCGCCCATGCGTCCCATCAGCCACAACACCAGCACCAGCAGCGGCAGGCCGAGCGCCGCGCCGAGCGCCGCGTTCCGGGCGAGGTCGGCAAGGAAAAGCAGCGGGCTCATGCGATTGAAGCCGAAGCGCGCCTCGATGACGAAAGCGCGGTATACCGCGACCGGCAGCTCGAGCGCGGAAAGGAGCACGACCGCGCTCGCCACCAGCGCCGTGCCGTGCGTGAGGCCGCCGGGCACGAACAGCGCCGCCCACTGCGCCGACAGCCATTGCAGCAGGCCGCCGAGCGTCAGCACGACGAGCGCCGCGGCGCCGAGCAGCACCTCGAGCATGCCCAGTCGCGCCTTGGCCGCTGTGTAATCCGCCGCCTTCTGATGCGCGGCGAGCGGAATCGTCTCGGCGAACGTCGGCGGCACGACGCCGCGATGCGCGCGCACGTGCGCCACCTGCCGCTGCGCGAGCCACAGGCGGGTGAGCGCCGCGGCGGCGAGCACGACGAGGAAGGTCCAGGAGAAGGCGTTCATGTCAGCGTGAGAGAATACGTCATGGCCGCGGACCAGAACAACCTCATCTGGATCGACATGGAGATGACGGGCCTCACGCCCGACTCCGACCGCATCATCGAGATCGCGCTGCTCGTCACCGACTCGCAGCTCAACATCATCGCCGAAGGCCCGGTGCGGGTGGTGCACCAGCCCGACGAGGTGCTGGCGGCAATGGATTCATGGAATACCGGCGTGCACGGCAAGTCCGGCCTGGTCGACAAGGTGAAGGCCTCGACGCTCGACGAGGCGGCGGTGGAGGCGCAGATGCTTGCGTTCCTCGCGCAGCACGTGCCCTCGGGGGTGTCGCCGATGTGCGGCAATTCCATCTGCCAGGACCGGCGCTTTCTCGCGCGCTGGATGCCGAAGCTCGAGGCCTGGTTCCACTACCGCAACCTCGACGTCTCCACCCTGAAAGAGCTGGTCAAGCGCTGGAAGCCCGAGATCGCCAAGGGTCTGAAAAAGGAAGGCAAGCACGAAGCGCTCGCCGA
>JAOTWE010000354.1 GCA_029863065.1 Betaproteobacteria bacterium | reverse complement strand
TCCGCATGCCGGGACTGGGCGGCGAAGTGCTGCGCAAGCTAGGCGGGACGGTGGTCAACCTGCCGGGCGGCGAGATTTTTCCGGCGCTGCAGGCCGGCACCATTGACGGCACCGAATGGGTCGGCCCCTGGAACGACCTCGCCTTCGGCTTCTACAAGGTGGCCAAGTACTACTACTGGCCCGGCTTCCACGAGCCCTGCACGACTGGCGAGGTGCTGGTGAACAAGAAGGTGTGGCAGAGCCTGTCGAAGCAGCAGCAGGAGATCATCGCCGTGGCGGTACAGGCGGAAGCGACGATCGAGCTCGCCGAGTTCAACTACAAGAGCGGCGACGCGCTCGATACCCTGCTCACCAAGCACAACGTGCAGCTGCGCAAGTTCTCCGACGACATGCTGAAGAAGATTGGCGAGGCCGCGATCGACGTGGTGGCCGAAGTCGGCAACAAGGATCCCTTCACCAAGAGGGTGTACGAGAGCTTCGTGGCCGCGCGCAAGAGGGCCATCGGCTGGAGCGCGCTCGGCGAGCAGGGCTACATGAACGCCCGTTCGCTGATCAAGTTCTAGACGTCCATAACGATGTCGCCACTGCCTAGGCGCGGGCGGGCCCGCGCCTAGGCTTTTTCGTATCCTCATGCACGCTCTGAAGCGTCTCGCCGACGCGGTCGACGCGACCAACGACTGGATCGGGCGCGCCTTCGCCTGGCTCACGCTCGGCATGGTGCTCACCGAGTTCATCGTGGTGCTGTCGCGCTACGTGTTCGGGCTGGGCTCGACCCTCATGCAGGAGTCGATCGTCTACATGCACGCCACCGTGTTCCTGGTGTGCGCGGGCTATGCGCTGGCGCACAACGGCCACGTGCGCTGCGATATTTTCTACGCCACGATGACGCCGCGCCGCCGGGCGATCGTGGACATCATCGGCACGCTGGTGTTCTTGCTGCCGATGTGCGTATTGATCGGGTGGATGGGCTGGCCTTACGTCAAGGCGTCGTGGGCCGTGATGGAGGTTTCGCAGGAGGGGCGGCTGGGCATCCCGGCGGTGTACCTCCTGAAGACGCTGATCCTGGTGTTCACGGGGCTCCTCACCGTCCAGGCGGTGTCGCTCCTGCTGCAGTCCGCGCTGGTGGTGGCCGGCGTCGAGCCGAACCGGGGCCGCGTTGACGGCGAGCCGGCGGGCGGGGGACCGGCCGCGTGAAAGAAGCGCTCGCGCTGCTGATGATCGCCGGGCTGTGCGGCTTCGTGCTGATCGGCTTTCCGGTGTCGTTTACGCTTGCCGGCACCGCGCTCGTCTTCGCGCTGGCCGGCATGGCGTTCAGCGTGTTCGACCCTGATTTCCTCGGCGTGCTGCCGCACCGCATCTACGGGGTGATGACCAACGAGGTGCTGATCGCGATCCCGCTGTTCATCTTCATGGGCGTGATGCTCGAGCGCTCGAAGGTTGCCGAAGAGCTGCTCGACACCATGGGACAGCTGTTCGGCAGGCTGCGCGGCGGGCTGGGCATTTCCGTCTCCGTGGTCGGTGCGATGCTGGCCGCCTCCACCGGCATCGTCGGCGCCACGGTGATCACCATGGGACTTATTTCCCTGCCGACAATGCTGCGCCGCGGCTACGACCCCAGGCTCGCCTGCGGCTCGATCGCCGCCGCCGGCACGCTCGGACAGATCATTCCGCCGTCCATCGTGCTGGTAGTGCTCGGGGACCAGATCTCCAACGCACACCAGGAGGCGCAGCGCACGCTGGGCAACTTCTCGCCCGAGCCGGTCTCGGTGGGCGACCTGTTCGCCGGCGCGCTGATCCCGGGGCTCGCGCTCGTCGGCCTTTACATCCTGTACCAGATCATCGTCGCGTTCATCAGCCCGAAGTCCTCGCCGGCGATCCCGCGCGACGAGTCGATGCAGACAGGCAACATGGCGGCCCGTGTCATGCACGCGCTGGTCGCGCCGCTGGTGCTGATCGTGTCGGTGCTCGGCTCGATCCTGGTTGGCATCGCCACCCCGACCGAGGCGGCGGGCGTGGGCGCGATCGGCGC
>JAOTWE010000353.1 GCA_029863065.1 Betaproteobacteria bacterium | reverse complement strand
GAGGACGCCGTGCTCGTCGTCGCTTCCGACCACGGGTCCAAGAAATTCGAGATCGGGATCGACTTGAACCGCGTATTCGAGCAGATGGGGCTCCTCGCCTTCGACGAGACCGGCCAGATCGACTACGCGCGCACACTGGCCTTCCACAACCTCTACCAGCTCTTTTTCAACCGGAAGACCATCACGCGCGAGGCATTGACCCAACGCGGCGTCGACGTGCCGGCGGGGGCGGATCCCGCCGAGGCGCTCATGGACCACGTGCAGCGTGCGCTCGCCGAACTCCACGCGCCCGACGGCACGCCGTTTCCCATCGTGGCGACGCGGCCCCCGGCGGGCGCCGTGGGCGAGGCGCCCGACATGATCGTCCAGGGCACCTACGACCGCTACGCCGTGATCTTCTGGAATCTCAACAAGGGCAAGTCCGAGCCGTTCGCGCGCCTGGATGACCTGGAGGGCATGTGGCATCAGCGCGACGGCATCCTCGCCCTGTGGGGCGGGCCCGTTCGGCGCGGCGTGGACATCGGCGCGCGCGAGATCGCCGACGTGGCCCCCACCATCCTCTACCTCCTCGGCTTGCCCGTCGCGCCCGACATGCAGGGCCGCGTGATCGCCGACGCCTTCGACGCGCGCTTCACGCGCGAGACGGCACTCCACGTGAACGACGGCTACCTCGACCTTCCGCGCGCCGCCGTGGCGCGCGAGCGCGAAGACCCCGAATCACTCGAGAAGCAACTGCGAAGTCTGGGCTACATCCGCTAGGACTCGCGCATCTGCACCGGGCTTGCCGCCAGGCGGTCGGTGCGCAGGACGCGTCCGTCGCGTCCCACCTGCGCGAAGGTGAGCACACCGGTGGGGCAGCTCTGCACGCAGGCGGAGCAGCGCACGCACTCGGGGTCGGCCATGGGTTCGCCCTTGTTGGCGAAGCTCATGATGTCGATGCCCTGGTGGCAGACGGTGGTGCACACGTTGCAGGAGATGCACTTCTTCTTGTCGGCGACGATGCGGAAGCGACTCAGGCGCGCGTAGACGTGCATGAGCGCGGCCAGCGGACACATGAAGCGGCACCACACGCGCCCGCTGAACCAGAAGTAAAAGCCGTAGCCAATCACGCCGGCGAAGAACACGTCCACGACCCACTTCCAACGGTCGAGCGCGGAGAAGAAGTAGCGGTTGACGGCGGCGTCGGCCGGCTGGGTCCAGCCCACGATGCGCACGGCCAGCAGCAGGAAGGCCACGGCGAGCAGCGCCTGGCCGAAGAGATTGAGGCGGTTCCAGCGCGGGCCGTGCAACATCTTGTGGCGGAGGGTGTCGCCGAGGGTCTCGGCCAGCGCGCCGCACGAGCAGATCCACCCGCAGTAGGCCCCCTTGCCGAAGAAGTAGATGAGGAACGGAATGGCCACGAAGGTCTGCGCGAAGGCGATGGCGAGCCACCAGCCCAGCGGCTGGCTTGTGAACACATTGTACACGTTGAGCGGCCACGCCAGGATGAGCCCGTAGGCGCGCCAGTACTCGCGCCCGTGCCCGTAGTCCGCGGCGGGGAAGAGGGCGTCGAGGAGACCCTGCGGCAGGAGCCCGTGGTGACCGAGCCACGGGAGCAGAATCTCGGGCAGAATGAACAGCGGCAGCACCTGGATCGCCATCAGGGTTGCGGTCTGCACGGTGATGTAGGGCGTGCGCCGGCGCCGGATGCGCCGCACGCCGAAGATCACCACGATGAGCGAATAGGCCAGCGTGTACCAGAAAGACGGCGTCGACGCCGAAATGACGAGCACGCCCAGGAGCGAGCCCGGATGCTGTCGTGCGACGGCGAAGGTGTCGGCGAGCGAGACCGGGAACCAGTGGTGCTGGTAGGTGAGGTTGCTCAGCAAGCCGCCGGACTTCCAGTTGTAGAGGGCGACGCAGAAGAGCACGAAGGCGGCGAAGGCGGCGAAGGTGCGCTTGCGCCACTCGCCGGCGATGGCCACGCCGCTGCGCCGGAAAAAATCGAGCGGCGCCTCGCGCCCGATCATGACGAAGACGGCGTGGTTGGGAACGGTCTCGGT
>JAOTWE010000191.1 GCA_029863065.1 Betaproteobacteria bacterium | reverse complement strand
ACGCCCGCGGGCGGCTTGCGACGCGCGCCCGGCGCGGCCGACTGGTAGACGACGCGCGTCTTGCGGCGCAGCTGCGGCGCGAGGCGCCGCGGCGCTTCGTCCTGCAGCACGATGAGGCGATCGGCGAGCGCGAGCGAGCGGCGCGCCTCGGCGGAACCAGGCAGGTCGCGATACAGGTCCGTGCCGGTGAGCGCCACCGCGAGCGGTCCATGCGGATACGCGGCGCGGTAGGCCACGACCGAGGCGTGGCTGCGGCGCGCGTGCAAGGCGAGCAGCAGGTCGCAGGACCAGCCGTCCCAGGCGACGGCCACCGATACGCGGTGGCCGTCGCGCCGCAGGAACGCGGCCCAGCGCATCGCGGTGTGGCGGTTGCCGTTGCGCGTCCCGGCGCCGGCCGGCGTGACGAGGGCGATTCGCGCCATGGGTTGCGGCTAGACTAGCATGTGATGCCGGGCGACTCTTCCCCGCTGGCGCAACAGCTGCTCGAGGCGCGCGCGCGCACCACGCTGATGACGCGCGATGTCGAGGGCGAGCGCCTGCTCGGGCCGAAGCTCGACATCGTCAATCCGCCGCTCTGGGAGATCGGGCACGTGGCCTGGTTCCAGGAACGCTGGTGCCTGCGCTCGGCAAGAAGCGGCATGCCCATGGACTCGATCCTCGCCGGCGCGGACGCGCTCTACGACTCCTCCGCCGTGGCGCACGACACGCGCTGGGACCTGCCGCTGCCCGGACTGGCGGCGACGCGCGCCTACCTGGCGGAAGTGCTCGAGCGCGCGTGCGCGCGCCTCGCCCGCGAGCCGGAGAATGCTGCACTCCGGTACTACGCGCAGTTGAGCCTTTACCACGAAGACATGCACGCCGAAGCCTTCCACTACACGCGCCAGACGCTCGGCTACCCCGACCCGGGCGCCGGCACGCCCGCGCCCGCGGCTGCGCCGGGCGACGAGGAATTCGCCGGCGGCCGATTCGAGCGCGGCGCGCGACCGGGAGCGGGTTTCGTATTCGACAACGAGAAATGGGCGCACGCAGTCGAGGTGGCGCCGTTCCGCATGGCGCGCGCGCCGGTCACCAACGCCGAATACCTGGTGTACGTCGATGAAGGCGGCGGGCCGGCGCCGCGCTACTGGCGCCAGGTGGACGGAACCTGGCAGCAGCGGCGCTTCGATCGCTGGCTGCCGCTCGCGCTCGTGCTCGCCGAGCCCGTGCTGCACGTGAGTGCGATCGAGGCGGAAGGCTATTGCCGCTGGGCCGGGCGCCGCCTGCCGACTGAAGCCGAGTGGGAGTTCGCGGCCGCGAGCGGCCGGCTGGCCCCGGGCGGCGTGTGGGAGTGGACTTCGAGCGCGTTCCTGCCTTACCCGGGGTTCTCGCCCGACCCCTATGAGGACTATTCGCAGCCTTGGTTCGGCACCCACCGGGTGCTGCGCGGCGCGAGCTTTTCCACCCCGGCGCGCCTTGCGCGCCCCGCGTTCCGCAATTTCTATACGCCCGAGCGCGCCGACGTCTTTTGCGGCTTTCGCACCTGTGCGGCTTCGTGAAACTAGGCCGCTTCCTTGCCCTTCACCGCGGCCGGCGTTTCCTCGAGCAGCGCGATGACGCGCTTGGCGTGGCGATAGAGCTTCTCGCCCTTTTCCGTTACCACGATGCCGCGGCGGTGACGCTCGAAGAGCTGCACGCCCAGGAACACCTCAAGCCGGCGGACGCGCGCCGAGACGTTGGATTGCACTGTTTCGAGCAGCACGCCGGCGCGCGCGAATCCCCGCTCTTCGTACACGGCGACGAAATAGCGGAGATCCTTGATGTCCATGGCTCGAAAGACTATAGCAAACGCCGTGTGCCATCTGCATTTGAGCTAGCACAATGCGTCTCGAATGTCAGGAACTGTGAGCTGATTTTCGGGGGCGCGCAGTCGACGACCGGCGCACCCGGTACGTACGGCCTCATGCCGCCAGCGCGCGCGCCATGCCGGTAAAGGCGTCCTCGTCCGCCGCCGCTACGCGCAGCACCTGCGCCTGCGGCAGGCGGGCGAAATTGCGCTGTGCCGAGCGGTGGTAGGCCGGGTCGTAATGCTCGGCAAGCAGCCGCGCCACCAGCTCTTCCCAGGCGCCGCGGGCGGCGAGCGCTTTCCAGCCATCCACGCGCTCGCGCCCGTGCAGCGGCACGAGGCAATCGAGTTGCGCGGCGAGCGCCGCCGGCGCGGCGAAGAAATGCCGATACTCCTCCATGAGAAGCGCCACGCGCGCCTCGAGGTCTGCTTCGAGCCGCACGCACGCGGCAGCGCGCATCGCCGTCATCAGCGCCTCGGGGATCTGCAGCTGGCCGATCTTGCGGCTCTCGCCCTCCACGTACACCGTGCGGCCGCGGTCCAGCGCCGCGAGCGCGGCGTACAGCCGGCTCTCGAACATTTTCTGCGACGGCTGCGGCCGGTCGGGCAGATCGCCCAGCACTGAGCCGCGATGCGCGGCGAGTTCCTCCAGATCGAGGACCTGGGCGCCGGCGCGCGCCAGCGCGCGCAGCAGCCGGCTCTTGCCGCTGCCGGTGGCGCCGTGAACGACGCGGAACGTGAAGTTTTCAGGCAGCGCCGCAAGCTGCTCGACGATGCAGCGCCGGTAGGCGCGGTAGCCGCCTTCGAGCGTCTGCGCCGCCCAGCCCACTTCGCGCAGCACGTGCGCGAACGCGGCGCTTCGCTTGCCGCCGCGCCAGCAGTAAACGAGCGGCCGCCACTGCTTCGGCTTGCCGGCGAGCGCCGTTTCCAGGTGGCGCGCGATGTTGCGCGCGACGAGCGCCGCGCCGAGGCGCCTTGCCCCGAACGGCGAGTCCTGCTTGTAAATGGTGCCGATATGCGCGCGCTCGGCGTCATCCAGCACTGGCAGCGACAGCGCGCCCGGCAGGTGATCCAGCGCATATTCGGCCGGCGAGCGGGCGTCGATGATCGCGTCGAACGACGTAAGGATCGACGGCTGCATGGCGACCGAGTGCGATGGCGCCCTCACTGGCTGGAATTTTACGCCCCCTCATGAGCGGCCCGGACCCCCGCCGTGCGCACTTGCGAGCGGCATTGAGCCCGGCCATCGGATAACATTCTGCCTATGAACGCACCCGAGAAGATCCGCCTCACCGAGTTCAGCCACGGCGGCGGCTGCGGCTGCAAGATCGCGCCCGCCGTGCTCACTGAGATCCTCGCCTCGACGCCCATCCGCGGCCTGCCGATGGAACTGCTGGTCGGCACCGAGACCGCCGACGATGCTGCGGTGTACCGCCTGAACGAGCACCAGGCGCTGGTGGCGACCACGGATTTCTTCACGCCCATCGTCGACGATCCTTACGATTTCGGCCGCATCGCCGCCACCAACGCGCTCTCCGACATCTACGCCATGGGCGGCAAGCCGATCTTCGCCCTCGCCATCGTCGGCATGCCGCTCGACAAGCTCCCGGTGTCCGTGATCCAGAAGATCCTCGAGGGCGGCGAATCGGTGTGCGCGGCGGCCGGCATTCCGATCGCCGGCGGGCATTCCATCGACACGCTCGAGCCGATCTACGGCCTGGTGGGCCTGGGGCTCGTGCATCCCGACAAGGTGAAGAAGAACAGCAGCGCGCGCGCGGGCGACGTCCTCGTGCTCGGCAAGCCGCTTGGCGTCGGCATCCTGTCGGCCGTGCTGAAGAAAGGCAAGATCTCGGAGGCGGGCTACCGGCAGATGATCGAGTACACGACGCGGCTCAATACGCCGGGCGAAGCGCTCGCCGACATGCCCGGGGTGCACGCGCTCACCGATATCACCGGCTTTGGCCTGGCGGGGCATCTGCTCGAAATCGCGCGCGGCTCGAAGCTCGCCGCCGAGGTGAAGTTCGACGCCGTGCCGATGATCGCCGAGGCGCTGGAGTGGGCGAAGCAGGGCGTCGCCACCGGCGCCTCCGATCGCAACTGGACGGGCTATGGCGCGAACGTGCAGCTGCCCGCCGGCGCGCCCGACTGGATGCGCAAGCTCCTGTCCGACCCGCAGACCAGCGGCGGCTTGCTCGTCGCCTGCGAGCCGCAGGCCGAGCGCGCCGTGCTGAAGGCGTTCAGCGACGGCGGCTTCGCGGAAGCGCGCACCATCGGGCGCCTGAGCGCGGGCGCGCCGCGTCTCACCATAACGTAGGGTGGGCCGGGGCCTACCCTACAGCAGCGGCCGCAGCGCTTTCCAGACGTTGTCGAGCAGGATCGGCTGCGCCTTCTCGTCCGGATGGATGCGGTCGGGCTGGAACTGGTTCAGGTTTTCGGCCATGCCCTCGAGCAGGAACGGCGCGAGCGCGACCTTGTGCCGGCGGGCGAGCCGGGTGAACGCCGCGGCAAAATCATCCGTGTACTCCGGGCCGTAGTTCGGCGGGACGCGCATGCCAACGAGCAGCACTCTCGCCCCGGCTTTCTTCGCCATGGCGATCATCGTCGCGAGGTTGTTCTCCATTTGCCGCACCGGCAGGCCGCGCAGACCGTCGTTGCCACCGAGTGCGAGGATCACCACCGCGGGCTTGTAACGCGCGAGCACGCGCGGCAGGCGCGACACGCCGCCTGCCGTGGTTTCGCCGGAGATGCTGGCGTTGACGACGCTATAATCGATTCGCTCGCCCTGCAGCCGCTCGTCGAGCAGCGCCACCCAGCCGTTCCCGGCGGCGATGCCATAGGCAGCCGACAGGCTGTCACCATACACAAGGACCGTCTTTCCCCATGCCCCGAACGACAGGCACATGAGCAGGCAGGCAACGAGCGTTCTGGCAGCGCGGGGCATCGGCAAGACGGTGAGAAGCGGCGAGGCGGACCTGGTGATTCTCCGGGAAATCGAGCTCGCCGTCATGCCCGGCGAAGTGGTGGCGGTGGTCGGCGCCTCGGGCTCGGGCAAATCGACGCTGCTCGCGATTCTCGCCGGCCTGGACACGCCGACCGCGGGCACGGTGCAGCTCGCCGGCGAGGACCTGTTCGCGCTCGACGAGGACGCGCGCGCCGAGCTGCGCGGGCGCAAGGTCGGCTTCGTGTTCCAGTCCTTCCAGCTTCTGCCCTCGCTCACGGCGCTGGAAAACGTCATGCTGCCGCTCGAGCTCGCCGGGCGCGAGGACGCCGAGGACGCGGCGCGCGAGATCCTGGCGCGCGTCGGCCTCGGCGAACGCCTGCAGCACTATCCCAAGCATCTCTCTGGCGGCGAGCAGCAGCGCGTGGCGCTCGCGCGCGCGTTCGTGGTGCGGCCGAAGCTGCTGCTCGCCGATGAGCCCACCGGCAGCCTCGACGCCGAGTCCGGCGAGGCGGTGATCGAGCTCCTGTTCCAGCTCAATCGCGAGTCCGGCACGACACTCGTCATGGTGACGCACGACGAGCACCTGGCGCAGCGCTGCACGCGGATCGTGCGCCTCGTCGCCGGCCGGATCGCCGACTGATGCCGCTCGCGCTGCGCATGCTCGGACGCGACTGGCGCGCGGGCGAGCTGCGCGTGCTCGCTGCGGCGCTGGTGGTGGCGGTGGCCAGCATCACCAGCGTGGGCTTCTTCGCCGACCGCGTGAGCCGGGCGCTGGTACGCGACGCGCACCAGCTGCTCGGCGCCGACCTGGTGCTCGTGTCCGATCATGCCTGGGCGCCCGCGATTGGCGAGGAGATCGCGCGCCGCGGCCTGCAGCGCGCCGAGGCGCTCAACTTCATCAGCATGGCGCGCGGGGAGGCGGGCAGCCAGCTCGCCGGCGTGAAGGCGGTCAGCGAAAACTACCCGCTGCGCGGGCGACTGCGCATCGCGCCGGCGCCGAATGCGCCCGATGCGCCCGCCGCTGCGGGCCCGGAGCGCGGCAGCGTGTGGCTCGACGAGCGCCTGGTGAGCGCGCTCAGCGCGCCGGTGGGCTCGCGCCTGAAGCTCGGTGCGGTGGAGTTCTCGGTGGCGGCCGTGCTGACGCTCGAACCCGAGCGCGGCGCGAATTTCTTCAATATCGCGCCGCGCCTGATGATGAACTTCACCGATGTGCCGGCCACCGGGCTGGTGCAGACCGGAAGCCGCGTCTGGTACTACCTCTACGCCGCCGGCGAGCCGGTCGCCGTGGCGCAATTCGAGCA
>JAOTWE010000122.1 GCA_029863065.1 Betaproteobacteria bacterium | reverse complement strand
GCGACACGGTCAAGTGCACCGGCAAGATCCTGTCGGTGCCGGTGGGCCCGGAGCTGCTCGGCCGCGTGGTGAACTCGCTCGGCCAGCCGATCGACGGCAAGGGCCCGATCAAGACCAAGATGACCGACGTCATCGAGAAAGTCGCCCCGGGCGTGGTCGCCCGGCAATCGGTATCGCAGCCGGTGCAGACCGGACTCAAGGCGATCGACGCCATGGTGCCGATCGGCCGCGGCCAGCGCGAACTCATCATCGGCGACCGGCAGACCGGCAAGACCGCAGTGGCAGTGGATACCATCATCAACCAGAAGGGCAAAGAGCTCTTCTGCGTCTACGTCGCCATCGGCCAGAAGGCCTCTACCGTCGTCAACGTGGTGCGCAAACTCGAAGAGCATGGTGCCATGGACTACACCATCGTCGTGGCGGCCACGGCGTCCGAGTCGGCGGCCATGCAGTACATCGCGCCGTATTCCGGCTGCACGATGGGCGAGTACTTCCGCGACCGCGGCCAGGACGCGCTCATCATCTACGACGACTTGACCAAGCAGGCGTGGGCGTACCGGCAGATCTCGCTCCTGCTGCGCCGCCCGCCGGGCCGCGAAGCGTATCCGGGCGACGTGTTCTATCTGCACTCGCGGCTGCTCGAGCGCGCGGCGCGCGTGAATCCCGAGTACGTCGAGAAGTTCACCAAGGGCGAAGTGAAAGGCAAGACCGGCTCGCTCACCGCGCTGCCGGTGATCGAGACGCAGGCGGGCGACGTCACGGCGTTCGTACCGACCAACGTCATTTCGATCACCGACGGGCAGATCTTCCTGGAATCGGACCTGTTCAATGCCGGCATCCGGCCGGCCATCAACGCCGGCATCTCGGTGTCGCGCGTCGGCGGCGCCGCGCAGACCAAGGTGATGAAGCGCAAGGACACCGGCGGCGGCGTGCGCCTGGCGCTCGCCCAGTACCGCGAGCTCGCGGCCTTCGCGCAGTTCGCCTCCGACCTCGACGAGGCCACGCGCAAGCAGCTCGAGCGCGGCCGCATGGTGACCGAGCTCATGAAGCAGCCGCAGTACCAGCCGCTGCAGGTGTGGGAAATGGCGATCATTCTGTTCGCGGTGAACAACGGCTATTTCGACGACATCGAGGTGAAAAAGGCGCTGGCCGCCGAGCGCTCGATGCGCGACTACATGAAGGACAAGTACAACGAACTCGTCGCGCGCATGCAGGACAAGAAGGACCTGCCGGCGGACGACGAGAAGGCTCTGAAGGACGCGATCGGCGACTGGAAGAAGAACGGGTCTTACTGAGCGAGCGCCATGCCCGGCACAAAAGAAATTCGAGTGAAGATCCGGAGTGTGCAGAACACCCGGAAGATCACCAAGGCGATGGAGATGGTCGCCGCCTCGAAGATGCGCAAGGCGCAGGAGCGCATGCGGATGTCGCGCCCCTACGGCGAGAAGATCCGTACCGTTGCCGCGCACATCAGCCACGCCAATCCGGAGTACCGGCATCCGTTCCTGGTGGAGCGCGATAGCGTGAAACGCGTCGGCTTGATCGTCATCACCACCGACAAGGGCCTGTGCGGCGCGCTGAACACCAACCTGCTGCGGGTCGCGCTCGGCCAGTACAAGGCCTGGCAGGCCGAGGGCGAGGAGGTCGACGTCTGCTGCATCGGCAACAAGGGCATGGGCTTCATGCAGCGCCTGGGCGCGAACATCGTTTCGCATGCCGTGCAGATCGGCGACCGCCCGCAGATGGACAAGCTGATCGGCACCATCAAGGTGATGCTCGACGGCTATACCAAAGATCGCTTCGACCGGCTGATGATCGGCTATACGCGCTTCATCAACACCATGAAGCAGGAGCCGGTGGTGGAGCAGTTGCTGCCGCTCTCGGGCGAGCGCATGGGCGCGCCGGAAACCGTCTGGGACTACCTGTATGAGCCGGAAGCCAAGGCGGTGCTCGACCAGGTGATGACGCGCTACATCGAGGCGATCATCTTCCAGGCGGTGGCGGAGAACATGGCCTCGGAGCAGTCGGCGCGCATGGTGGCGATGAAAGCGGCCTCCGACAACGCCGCCACCCTGATCGACGAGCTGACGCTGGTCTACAACAAGAACCGCCAGGCCGGCATTACCAAAGAGCTTTCGGAAATCGTGGGCGGCGCAGCCGCCGTTTGAGGAATCGAACCATGGCAGATACCAAAGGCACCATCGTCCAGTGCATCGGCGCAGTCACCGATATCGAGTTCCCGCGCGAAGCGATGCCCAATATCTACGACGCGCTCGTTCTCGAAGACGCGGGCGAGGGCGGTTTGGCGGAAAAGGGCCTGACCTTCGAGGTCGAGCAGCAGCTCGGCGACGGCGTCGTGCGCTGCATCGCGCTTGGCTCCTCCGACGGGCTGCGCCGCGGTATGAAAGTGCGGGGCACCGGCGCGCCGATCTCGGTGCCGGTGGGCGAGGGCACGCTCGGGCGCATCATGGACGTGTTGGGGCGCCCCATCGATGACGTCGGCCCGATCAAGTCCGAGACGCGCCGCTCGATACACCAGATGGCGCCGAAGTTCGACGAACTCTCGCCGTCCGTGGAGCTTCTCGAAACCGGCATCAAGGTGATCGACCTCATCTGCCCGTTCGCCAAGGGCGGCAAGATCGGTCTGTTCGGCGGCGCGGGCGTCGGCAAGACCGTGAACATGCTGGAGCTCATCAACAACATCGCCACCCAGCACTCAGGTCTGTCGGTGTTCGCCGGCGTCGGCGAGCGTACGCGCGAGGGCAACGACTTCTACCATGAGATGATGGAAGCGGGCGTCGTCAAGCTCGACAATCTGACCGAATCCAAGGTCGCCATGGTGTTCGGCCAGATGAACGAGCCGCCGGGCAACCGCCTGCGCGTCGGCCTGACCGGCCTTACCATGGCGGAAGCCTTCCGCGACGAAGGCCGCGACATCCTGTTCTTCGTCGACAACATTTACCGCTTCACGCTCGCCGGGGTGGAGGTCTCTGCGCTGCTGGGCCGCATGCCCTCGGCGGTGGGCTACCAGCCCACCCTCGCCGAGGAAATGGGGAGGCTGCAGGAGCGCATCACCTCGACCAAGACCGGCTCGATCACCTCGGTGCAGGCGATCTACGTGCCGGCCGACGATTTGACCGACCCCTCGCCCGCCACCACCTTCGGCCACCTCGACGCCACCGTCGTGCTGTCGCGCGACATCGCCTCGCTCGGCATCTATCCGGCCGTGGACCCGCTCGACTCGACCTCGCGCCAGGTGGATCCGCACACCATCGGCGAAGAGCACTACAACACGACGCGCGCCGTTCAGGCGACGCTGCAGCGCTACAAGGAGCTGCGGGACATCATCGCCATTCTCGGCATGGACGAGCTCTCGCCCGAGGACAAGCTGGCGGTGTCGCGAGCGCGCAAGATCCAGCGCTTCCTGTCGCAGCCCTTTACCGTGGCGCAGAACTTCACCGGCCAGCCGGGCAAATACGTGACGCTCAAGGACACCATCAAGGGCTTCAAGATGATCGTCGAAGGCGAATGCGATCAGCTGCCCGAGCAGGCGTTCTACATGGTCGGCAAGATCGAAGAGGCGTTCGAGAAAGCCAAGACCCTGCAGTAATGGCCGCCGCCACCATCCACGTCGACGTCGTCAGCGCCGAGGAGTCGATCTTCTCCGGCGAGGCGGAGTTCGTCGTCCTGCCCGGCGAAGTGGGCGAGCTCGGCATCTACCCGCGGCATACCCCGCTCATCACGCGCATCAAGCCGGGCGCGGTACGCATCATGCCGGCGGGCGGCGGCGAGGAGCAGCTCATCTTCGTCGCCGGCGGCATCCTGGAAGTGCAGCCCAGCGTCGTCACCGTGCTCGCCGACACCGCGATCCGCGGCGCGGACCTCGACGAGGCGAAGGCCAACGAGGCGCTGAAAAAGGCCGAGGAAGCCCGCGCCAAGGCGCAGGACAAGCAGGAGATCGCCGCGGTCGAGAGCGAGCTGGCGATGCTCGCCGCGCAACTCGCCGCGATCCGCAAGCTGCGCAAGAGATAGATCAGCGACAGGCAGTCTCGAGTCATTCATTCTTTTCTGGTGAGGGGGGCGGCTCAGGGCCAGCAGCCCCCTACCGGGCACCGTAGCGCGCGTAGACCCTGTAGCTCCCGTCCGGGAGTATGAGCAGCACGTCGTAGGGTTGGCTGCGGGCGCCTTCCATGCCCGGCGAGCCCGCCGGCATGCCGGGAACCGCGAGCCCTATCGCCTTCGGGCGCTCCTTCAATAGCCTCCTGATTTCGCGTACCGGTACGTGACCCTCGATCGCGTAGCCTTCGATCAGGGCAGTGTGGCAGGAGCCGAGCGCGTGCGGCACGCCGTAGCGGGCGCGGTAGACCGCGGGATCAGCGACGTTCTGCGGCTTCACACGGAAGCCGTTTGCTCGCAGATGTGCAATCCACGAGCCGCAGCAACCTCAGGTCGCGTCCTTGTAGACGTTGACGGTTTCCGTGGCATAGGTCGCCATTGCCCCAAGCGCCAGTGCCGCGGCAAGCAGTAAGACTCGCAGATTCATTCTCATATCCTGTCTCGGTTGAGAGTTCAGAGCAACTACTCGGCCATTACAGGACGGAAGCGGCATGCCGCGATTGATCTGCGTCAAATTACGTCTAAAATCGAGCGTCGCCAGTACCGGCTCCTGTTCCCGGAATCCGTGTGATCTATATCGATTTTCCGCTTGGTTCTGTGCACGGCTGGGGCGTCTGCGGTAAGTATTGCACGCGCGAGCTGGCGCGGCTGACGCCGACGAGAATGCTCGCCGAGCAATTCACCGCGGAGATCGTCGGCGACAGTTTCGAATGGCATGAGCTCGCGCAGTTTCTGTTTCCGCGCGAGCGACTGGCCGCGTTTCCCCGCCAAGGGGACGTGACGCGGCTCGATGCCCCGCTGCTGGAATGCATAGACGACAAGCAGCTGCTGCCCGCGAGCCCGAAGATTCGCGGCACACGCACGCTCGGCTACTCGTTTTTTGAACATAACGTCCTCAAGCCGGACTGGATCGACAATGCGCGCCGCCATTTCGACTGGGTGGCCACGGGCTCGACCTGGTGCACGCGGCTTCTCAAGGAGCATGGGCTGGACAAGGTTTCGACCGTGGTCCAGGGCGTGGACCACAGGGTCTTCTTTCCGCGCCTGAACGACCGAGAATTCTTTCGCGATCGATTCGTCGTCTTTTCGGGCGGCAAGTTCGAGCTGCGCAAGGCTCAGGACATCGTCATCCGGGCTTACAAGGTCCTGCAGGATCGGCACGATGACGTCATGCTGGTCAACGCCTGGTACAACCCCTGGCCTTACAGCGTGCAAACCATGCTGTCCACCAAACTCATTCACTTCAACCCGCCGGAGACTTCCTACGTCGGCTTCGTCAATGCGGTGCTCGCGGACAACGGCATCGACCTGAATCGCGTTATCACCCTGATGTCGCAGCCCAACCTGATGATGCCGCGCGTCTACGCCAACGCCGACGTGGGCCTGTTTCCAAACCGGTGCGAGGGCGGCACCAATCTGGTGCTGATGGAATTCATGGCTTGTGGCAAGCCGGTAGTCGCCTCCAATGTCACCGGCCACGCAGATGTAGTGAATCCCGACAATGCGCTGCTGGTAGAGGCGAAGCACACCACGGAGATCCGCGATCAGGCAGGCGAGCCGATCGCCGTGTGGCCGGAGCCGGATCTGGACCAGGCGATCGCCCAACTCGAGCACGCGTACCAGCATCGCGACGAACTGCGCTCGCTGGGAGCGCGTGCCGGTCGGGATCTGGCTTCATGGACCTGGGGCCGGACGGCGGCGGAGTTTCTGCGTCTGCTGACGGCGTAGCGCCTTCGGAGCGCGGGACGAAAAAAGAAGACCCTCGCTCCGCAGGAGCCGAGGGTCTCTTGCTACAAAGTGCGATCGTGATTGAGGTCGATGCTTAGCGCAGACGCGTTCCCACCAACTCAATATCGACGCGACGGTCAGGTTGCAGGCAGGCGATGAGCTTCGGGGACTTCGCTCCGCTGCACTCATTCCTCTTGGTCACCGATTCGAGCTCGCCCTTGCCCGCGACTTTGATGTCGCTCGGCGCAACGCCCTTGGCGACCAGGTAGGTCTTGATCGACTCGGCGCGCTGCAGCGACAGGCGCTGGTTGTACGCGAAGCTACCAAGCCTGTCGGTGTGGCCGGTAACCTGAATGCTCTCGGGATCAACGCCTTTGAGCTTACCAACGAGCTCATCGAGCTTCTCGATGGCGGTGGGTCGCAGGGCCGCTCTGCCAAAGGCGAATAGCGTATCGGCGGACAGCGCGATCTTCTCGCGGCGTAGCGCCGGGGCGGGCGCGGCGACTGCCGGTGCGGCGATGGGCGCGACAGCGACCGGCGCGATCGGCGCCGGTGCGGGTACGACGGGCGCGGGGACCGGGGCCATGGGTCGCGGAGGCGTTGCCGCTGCGATGCGCTGCCGCACGATGTCCGGATCGCAGGCCTCGATGGCGGTTGAAGGCGTCCAGTAATTGGTGCGCCAGCACAGGTCTTGGCCGTTCCTCACGACCTTGCCTTCACTGTCGGTCCAATAGGCCGGCAATTCGGTGCCGGCATGCGCAGAAACGATGCCGAAAGACACTGCTACTGCCGACAGCGTGAAACAAGCTAAGCGCTTCAATGCCATAAGGAATTTCTCCAAGGTTGGTCCGGAATGTTGATCCGGGAAATGACCTGCATGGAGCGCCAGGAACAAAGACCTTCCAGCGCCGTAATTCGAGTGTGGCTGCGGAAAACTTAGGATGTTGCTGCGCCTTGTGCAGTGCTGATTGCGCAGCTGACGAACCTTAACACGAATCATGCTGCGGCGCAACATCGATTCCTTGTGCACGCTACACACAGTTGGCAAAGACTTGGGCGCCACCATCGGCGATCAGATAACTGCGTAAGAAGTTTCGGTTCGCGTCGCATGCAGGATGTCTTATCGTCCGCACAAACGTCGCAATTAGCCGCACGACCTACGGCGGTCCGCAGATTGTTGGCAAGGACCGGATGGCGTCTTGCTTAACCAAAGGAGGTGTAGAAATTGTCCGAGCTTCTCAAAGCGGTCAGTAGCAGCCTGAATCTCGCCGCCGCCTCGCGCATCGTCGACGCGGCGATCACTGAGCGCGCCAAGAACGGCCTCTTGCCGCTGGCCGTCGCGGTTCTTGATGCCGGCGGCAATCTCGTCGCCTTCCAGCGCGAAGACGGCTGCGGCGTGCTGCGCTTCGATATCGCATTCGGAAAAGCCTGGGCCGCGCTCGGCATGGGCATGTCGACCCGCCTGATCCGAGACCGGCTCAAAGAAAGGCCCGCGTTCCTGGGGGCGCTGGCCGCGGCCTCCGACGGGCGCTTCGTGCCTGTGCCAGGCGGCGTTCTCATTCTCGACGCGGAGGGTGCGGCAATCGGCGCCGTGGGCATCAGCGGCGACGCGTCGGACCGGGATGAATATTGCGCCATCGCCGCCATCCGGGCCGCGGGACTCGGCAGCGAACCCGCCGCACCGTCGCCGGATTGGAGATCGGCTGGTCTCTAGGAAAAATGTCGTGGAAAGTAGGCAACGCTGGGCCGACGCCGTGGTGCCGAAGCAGGCGAGCGGGGAGGGCAGCCAGTGGAGGAGGCTGGCCCCGCATCCCGCGCTCGCCGCCGCGGTTCAGTTCGCGCGCGCCGCGCCGCCGCCTGCCACCATGGTTTGCGCCGCCGGCGCCTGCACCGGAGTCTCGGGCGCGGCGGCGGGCGTCGTGGCGCCCGCGCCGGTGAGCAGGATGGCGATGCCGGCGAGCGTCATTGCCGCCACCATGCCGGCGATCGCGCCGAGCACGACAAAGGCTGCCAGGTCGAAGCCTATGCGCCAGGTGCTGGCGGTGCGTTGTTCGTCTTGCATGTACGTACTCCGTCGGCTGGTTTGCGTGTCAGTGCATTAAGAAGCCCGCAAGCGGCGCCGACGCGGCCGGCCGCGGGCAAGCCGCCGAAGAATTGTGGCAATCCGCGGGCAGCCGCCTAAATTCCAGCGTCGATCGGCTATAGTCGTTCGCCATGTCACGTCGCATCGCCATCGTCGAAGACGATCCGGCCATCCGCGCCAACTACGCCGAAGCGCTGCGCAAGCACGGCTTCGAGGTCAGTGCCTATGGTGCCCGCGCCGAGGCGCTCGCCGCGCTGCGCGAGCGCCTGCCCGATCTCGCGGTCATCGACATCGGCCTGGGCGGCGACGCCGATGCCGGCTTCGAGCTGTGCCGCGAGTTGCGCGCGCTGTCTTCATCCCTGCCGATCATTTTCCTGACCGCGCGCGACAGCGACTTCGACATCGTGTCGGGCCTGCGTCTCGGGGCCGACGACTACCTCACCAAGGATGTCAGCCTGCCGCATCTGCTGGCGCGGATCGCGGCGCTCTTCCGGCGCGCCGAGCAAGCGCACGCACCCGGGACGCAGGAGGAAACGCTGGCGCGCGGCGACCTGGCGCTCGATCTCAAGCGCTTCAGCATCGCCTGGCGCGGCCGGCCCGTGCCGCTGACGCTGACCGAGTTCTGGATGGTACACGCGCTGGCGCGGCACCCGGGGCATGTCAAGAGCCGCGAGCAACTGATGCGCGAGGCGAATCTGGTGGTCGACGATGGCACCGTCACGTCGCACGTCAAGCGCATCCGCCGCAAGTTCCAGGGCGTGGACCCTGCCTTCGAGCACATCGAGACCGCCTACGGCATGGGCTACCGCTGGAAGGAGTGAGACGACGCTTCACGCTCGGCCTGCGCGCCAAGCTCGCGCTCGTGGCGCTGGCGCTGCTCGCGCTGCCCTGGGCGGGCGTGAGCTTCGTCAACGAAATGGAGCGCGTGCTGCTTGCCGGCCAAGAGCGCGCACTGCTCGCTGCCGCACGCGCGGTGGCGACCGCGCTGCACGACCGGCCGCAGCTGCTCGCGGCGGTACCGGCGCGTGACGATGCCGTGCGCCGCGAGGCCGAGCTCGAGCTGCAGCGCATCGCGCAGAGCGAAGGCCGGCTGCCGCAGGCCGCCATCGCGCAGCTGCCGCTGCCCCGTGAAGCCGAGCTCGCAACGCCCAAGGCGCAGGAGGAGATCGCAGCCATCCTGCGCGGCGTGCAGCGAACCGAATCGCGCCTGTGGGTGGTGAACCGCCGCTACCA
>JAOTWE010000352.1 GCA_029863065.1 Betaproteobacteria bacterium | reverse complement strand
CGGGCCAAACTTCTCCCGCTCCAACGCAGCAAATGGCTTTGTCAGCCATGACGCAGTACCGGGGCCGGTTTCGGCCGGCGCGGGCGAAGTTTGGCCCGCGCCGGCACCGGCCGCCAGGCCGAGTGCGCCGTGCGGCGCGCGCGGGCGAAGCGGCAACAGCCGAGCGCAAGGCAGCGCGCGAGGCGCCGCCGCCTTCCCCCGCGCGCGCGGCGGCACCCGCCGGGCGGACGGGAAACCGGATTCCCAATCTTGACGAAAGGAGGTGAGGCAGATGGTGATGGAGAAGGCACGACTGACCCGGCGCGAAGCCGAAGTGCTGCGCATGCTCGCGGGCGGCCGCACCTATGCGCAGGCCGCGGCGCAGCTCGGCATGTCGGCCAACACGGTGGGCACGCACGTGAAGAGCGCGTACCGCAAGCTCGACGTGCACAGCGCGGCGGCCGCAGTGGTGCGCGCCATCGAGCTGCGCCAGCTGGAAGTGATCATGTAAGGGAGCCAAAGGGAAGAAAGGAGAACGTGTCATGGTGGTACGTAAGTTTTATGTGAAGCAGGACGAGCGCGCGCTGCTGTTCAAGCGCGGCGACTTCGTCGAGGTCCTGCACCCGGGCGAGCACGTGCGCTTCGACCCGCTGCTGCGCCTGCGCGCGGAGAAGTTCGCGCTCGCGCATACCCGCTTCCAGCACCGGCTGGCGGATTACCTCTTCCATGCCGAGCCGGAGGTCGTGGCGCGCGAGTTCCACGCGGTCGAGCTCGGCCCGGCCGAGATCGCGCTGCGCACCGAGAACGGCGTGCTCGTCGAGGTGCTGGCGCCGAACACCCGGCGCCTGTACTGGAAGGGCTACGTCGAGCTCGGCTTCGAGCGCATCGACCTGGCGAATGACTTCGCGGTCGACGCAAAGCACGTGCCGGCGCTGATGGGCACGCTGGCGCGCGGCACCCAGGTGCCGGGCGCCGAGGGCGTGCTCGCGGTGCTGGTGCCGGCGTACCACGTCGGCGTGCTGACCGTGGACGGCAAGGTCGAGAAGCTGCTGGAAGCGGGCGTGCACTACTTCTGGAAGTTCGTGCGCGAGCTGCGCGTCGAGACCGTGGACCTGCGGCTGCAGGCGATCGAGGTGGCGGGCCAGGAAATCCTGACCAAGGACAAGGTACCGCTGCGCGTGAACCTGAACGCGGGCTACCGCGTGACCGACGTGCTCGCGGCCTACGCCAAGCAGGCCAAGCCGGTGGACTACCTGTACAAGGAGCTCCAGTTCGGCCTGCGCGGCGCCGTCGGCACCCGCACTCTCGACGAGCTGCTCGAGAACAAGACCGCCATCGACCAGGCGGTGGCCGAGCACATCGCGCGCCGGGTGCAGGGCTTCGGCCTCGAGGTCGAGTCGGTCGGCGTGAAGGACATCATCCTACCGGGTGACATGAAGCTGATCCTGGCGAAGGTGGTGGAGGCCGAGAAGGCCGCCATGGCGAACGTGATCCGCCGCCGCGAGGAGACCGCGGCGACCCGCTCGCTGCTGAACACCGCCCGGGTGATGGAGGACAACCCGACCGCGCTGCGGCTGAAGGAGCTGGAGACTCTGGAGAAGGTCACCGAGAAGATCGACAAGATCTCGGTGTTCGGTGGCCTCGACGCGGTGCTCAAGGATCTGGTGAAGATCCGCTGAACGGCCGGCTGGGAAACCAGTCGGCCGTTTTTTTACGACCTCGACAGCACCCGCCCGGGCCGCGCGCCGGTGCTCTTCCCTTCGCGCCACACGACCTCGCCGTTCACTATCACCGCCTCGATGCCCTTCGCCGGCTGGATCGGGCGCGCGAACGTCGCCGCCTCGTCCACCGTGCCCGCGTCGAACACGGTGATGTCGGCCGCGCAGCCCTCCTTCAGCACGCCGCGATCCCTCAGGCCGAAGGTCTGCGCCGTGAGGCCGGTCATCTTGTACACCGCGGTCTCGAGCGGAAACAGCCCGAGCCCGCGCGAGTAATGGCCGAGCACGCGCGGAAACGTCCCCCACAGGCGCGGGTGCGGCGCAGCGTCGTGCGGCAGGCCGTCCGAGCCAATCATGGTGTTC
>JAOTWE010000121.1 GCA_029863065.1 Betaproteobacteria bacterium | reverse complement strand
GCGCACGGCGTAGACCGCTTGCTTGAAAGCGCGTCGCTCCACGCCCTCGAGGAAGGACGAAAGCTCGCTGCGCGAGGCCAGTGGTTCTCCCTTCCGCCGCCGACGGGGTTCGTTTCGCGGGCGATGTTACCAAAACCGCCCCGCCGGACGCCCGCCCTTTGCTTGACCGCAATGCAACAAGTCTTTAATGTTCAACGTTTTCCCAGTCATCGCAGGTCATGGACCGAATAAAGGGAGTGGAGTTGAACGGCGCCCAGATCGTGGTGCGCTGCCTGCAGGAAGAGGGCGTCGAGTACGTGTTCGGCTATCCGGGCGGCGCGGTGCTGTTCATCTACGACGAGCTTTTCAAGCAGGACAAGGTTCGGCACGTACTGGTCCGCCATGAGCAGGGGGCGGCGCACGCGGCGGACGGCTACTCACGCTCCTCGCGCAAGGTCGGCGTCTGCCTGGTGACCTCGGGACCCGGGGTCACGAATGCCGTGACCGGCATCGCCACCGCCTACATGGATTCGATCCCGATGGTGGTCCTCACCGGCCAGGTGCCGACGCACGCCATCGGCCAGGACGCCTTCCAGGAGTGCGACGCGGTCGGCATCACACGGCCCTGCGTCAAGCACAATTTCCTGGTGAAGGACGTCAAGGATCTCGCCGCCACCATCAAGAAGGCCTTTTATCTGGCCACGACCGGGCGGCCCGGCCCGGTGCTGGTGGACATTCCGAAGGACGTCACCACACAACAGTGCGAGTTCCATTACCCGGAAACGGTGACCATGCGCTCCTACAACCCGGTGAAGAAGGGCCATGCCGGGCAGATCAAGAAGGCGGTGCAGCTTCTGCTCGAAGCGCAGCGGCCGATGGTCTACGCCGGCGGCGGCGTGGTGCTCTCGGACGCCGCACCGCAGTTGCGCGCGCTGGTGCAGCAGCTCGGGCTGCCCTGCACCAACACGCTCATGGGGTTGGGCGCCTACCCGGGCACCGACCGCCAGTTCCTGGGCATGCTGGGCATGCACGGCACCTACGAGGCCAACATGGCGATGCAGCACTGCGATGTGCTGCTCGCGATCGGCGCCCGCTTCGACGATCGCGTTATCGGCAACCCGACGCATTTCGCGCAGAACCCGCGCAAAATCGTCCACATCGACGTCGACCCGTCGTCGATCTCCAAGCGCGTCAAGGTCGACGTGCCGATCGTCGGCAACATTCCCGACGTGCTGAACGACGTTCTCAGGCTGCTCAAGGACCACAAACCCCTGGGCATCGAGCCGTGGTGGAAGCAGATCGAGGCGTGGCGTGCCCGGGACTGCCTGCGCTTCGACCGCGCCTCGAAGATCATCAAGCCGCAGTTCGTTCTGGAAAAGCTCTACGAGATCACCGGCGGCGACGCGATCGTCACCTCCGACGTCGGCCAGCACCAGATGTGGGCCGCCCAGTTCTACAAGTTCGACCGGCCGCGGCAATGGATCAACTCCGGCGGCCTCGGCACCATGGGCTTCGGCCTGCCCGCGGCGATGGGCGCGCAGCTCGCCAACCCGGGTGCCACGGTGGTCTGCGTGACCGGCGAATCGTCGATCCAGATGTGCCTGCAGGAACTGTCCACCTGCAAGCAGTACCGGCTGCCGATCAAGATCGTCAACCTCAACAACCGGTACATGGGCATGGTGCGCCAGTGGCAGCAGTTCTTCCACGGCAACCGCTATTCGGAGTCCTACATGGACGCGCTGCCCGACTTCGTCAAGCTCGCCGAAGGCTACGGCCACCGTGGCGTGCTCGTCGACCAGCCGGCCGACGTCGAGCCGGCGCTGCGCGACGCCTTCCGGCGCAAGGACGAGCTGGTATTCCTGGATTTCATCACCGACCAGGCCGAGAACGTCTATCCGATGGTGCCGGGCGGCAAGGGCATCACGGAAATGATCCTGTCCGAAGAGCTTTGATGCGCCACATCATCTCGATCCTGGTCGAGAACGAGGCCGGGGCGCTGTCGCGCATCTCCAACATGTTCTCGGCGCGCGGCTACAACATCGAGTCGCTCACGGTGGCGCCCACGGAAGACGCCTCCATGTCGCGCATGACCGTGGTCACCGTAGGCTCGGAGGACGTGATCGAACAGATCACCAAGCAGCTGAACAAGCTCGTCGAGGTGGTGAAGGTGGTGGACCTGTCGGAGGCCGAGCACATCGAGCGCGAGATGATGCTGATCAAGGTGCGCGCCGGGCAGAAGGAGCGCGACGACATGAAGCGCATCGCCGACATCTTCCGCGGCCGCATCATCGACGTGTCCGACGACACCTACACCATCGAGCTGACCGGCGACGGGCGCAAGCTCGACGCCTTCATCCAGGCGCTCGACCAGGGCGCGATCATCGAGACCGTGCGCACCGGCGCCAGCGGCATCGGCCGCGGCAACCGCGTTCTGCGCGTGTAACGACAATCAAATGGGGACGGACCCCATTTACTGAAATTCGGGGGAATTGCATGAAGGTCTATTACGACAAGGACGCCGACCTCTCGCTCGTCAAGGGCAAGAAGGTCTCCATCATCGGCTACGGCTCGCAGGGCCACGCGCATGCGCTCAACCTGCAGGAATCGGGCGTCAAGGTGACCGTCGGCCTGAGGAAAGGCGGCGCTTCCTGGGACAAGGCGAAAAAGGGCGGCGTCAAGGTCGCCGAGCTGGACGAAGCCATCAAGGGCGCCGACATCGTCATGATGCTGCTGCCCGACGAGCACCACGCCCAGATCTACAGGGATTTCGTCGAGCCGAACATCAAGAAAGGCGCGTCGCTCGCCTTCGCGCATGGCTTCAACATTCACTACGGCCTGATCCAGCCGCGCGCCGACCTCGACGTCTGGATGGTGGCTCCCAAGGCGCCGGGCCACACGGTGCGCTCCACCTACGCAGCGGGCGGCGGCGTGCCGATGCTGATCGCCGTGCACCGCAACCCCTCCAAGAAGGCGCGCGACTTCGCGCTGTCCTACGCCGCGGCCATCGGCGGCGGCAAGGCGGGCATCATCGAGACCAGCTTCAAGGAGGAGACCGAGACCGACCTGTTCGGCGAGCAGGCCGTGCTCTGCGGCGGCTGCGTCGAGCTGGTGAAGGCCGGTTTCGACACCCTGGTGGACGCCGGCTACGCGCCCGAGATGGCCTATTTCGAGTGCCTGCACGAGCTGAAGCTGATCGTCGACCTGATGTACGAGGGCGGCATCGGCACCATGAACTACTCGATCTCCAACAACGCCGAGTACGGCGAGTACGTGAGCGGCCCGAAAATCATCGACCAGGGAACGCGCCAGCGCATGAAAGAGATCCTGGGCCGCATCCAGACGGGCGAGTACGCGAAGGATTTCGTCCTGGAGAACCGCGCCGGCGCGCCCGAGCTGCTCAGCCGCCGCCGCATGACTGCGGAGCTGCCCATCGAAAAGGTGGGCGCCCGGCTGCGCGAAATGATGCCCTGGATAAGGAAGAACCGCCTTGTCGACACTTCGAAGAATTAAGCTCGTCGCCGCCCTCGTCCTGGTTCTCGCCCCAACGGCCCGACAGTAGTGCGGCCCCCATACCCGCACCCGGTCGTCGCGCGCGAGGGCTGGCCGTTCCTCGGCGGCGCGGTGGCCGCGGCCCTGCTGGTCGGTTTCTTCGCCGGCGCGTGGTGGTCCGTGCCGCTGTGGCTCGTCACGCTGTTCGTGCTGCAGTTCTTCCGCGATCCGGCGCGCAGCGTTCCGGACGACCCGCGCGCCGTCGTCTCGCCGGCCGATGGCCGCATCGTCGCGGTCGAAAAGGCGCGCGATCCGTTTCTCGAGCGCGACGCGCTCAAGATCAGCGTCTTCATGAACGTGTTCAACGTGCATTCGAACCGCGCGCCGGTGGACGGCACGGTGCGCGAGCGCTGGTACCGCCCGGGCCGCTTCGTCAACGCCGCGCTCGACAAGGCCTCGACGGAAAACGAAAGGAACGCCCTTTGGCTGCAGACGCGCGGGGGTGCGGACGTCACCTGCGTACAGATCGCCGGCCTGATCGCGCGGCGCATCCTGTGCTACGTCGGCGCGGGCGCCGAACTGACCCGGGGACAGCGCTTCGGCTTCATCCGCTTCGGCTCGCGCGTCGACCTCTACCTGCCGATCGACGCTCGCGCCGTGGCGGCGATCGGCGACAAGGTTTACGCCGCTGAAAGCGTGCTGGCGAGGCTGGCCGAGCATGGCTGAACCCGAGGATCCGCGGCACCAGGACTACCTGCCGGGAATGTTGCCGCCGCGTGGCGGCGCGCTGCGCCGGCGCGGCATCTACCTGCTGCCCAACCTGTTCACCACGGCGGCGCTGTTTGCCGGCTTCTACGCCATCGTGCAGGCGATGAACGGGCGCTTCGGCGAGTCGGCGATCGCCATCTTCGTCGCCGGCCTGCTCGACGGCCTCGACGGCCGCGTCGCGCGCCTGACACGCACGCAGAGCGAGTTCGGCAAGGAGTACGACAGTCTCTCCGACATGGTCTCGTTCGGCGCGGCGCCGGCCCTGGTGCTCTACGAGTGGGCGCTGAAGGACTTGGGGCGCTTCGGCTGGATCGCCGCGTTCGTGTACTGCGCGGGCGCGGCGCTGCGCCTGGCGCGCTTCAACGTCATGATCGACGTCGTCGACAAGCGCTATTTCCAGGGCCTGCCGAGCCCGGCGGCCGCGGCGCTGGTGGCGGGGTTCGTCTGGCTGGCGCACGATAACAAGATCCCGCTCGACGCCTACGGGCTGCAGTGGGTGGCCGCGTTCTTCGCCCTGTACGGCGGCCTCACCATGGTGTCGAATGTGCCGTTCTACAGCTTCAAGGACGTCAACTTCAGGAAGAGCGTGCCGTTCTGGGCCATGCTGCTCATCGTCCTCGGTTTCGTGCTGGTGTCCTCCGACCCGCCGATCGTCCTATTCATGCTGTTTTGCGCCTACGGCCTCTCGGGCTACGTCATGTGGGCGCTGGGCAAGCGCACCCGGCCGCATCCTTGACGCCCGCGCGCGGCGCACGCTATAGTGCGCCGCATGCAACAGGCCAAGATTCTCGGCACTCGTCTCCCGCTCGCGCTCCTCGCGCTGGGCGGCCTGCTGCTGCGCCCCGCGCGCACAAACTAACAACCCCCAATTCGGCTTTACCCCTGACCGCCCACCCGGCGGCGAGGACCTTTCGCATTCCCACGAGGAGCGCACCATGAGCAAGGGCAAACTGATCATCTTCGACACCACCATGCGCGACGGCGAGCAAAGCCCCGGCGCGTCGATGACCAAGGACGAGAAGCTGCGCATCGCGCGCGCGCTGGAGCGCATGCGCGTCGACGTGATCGAGGCGGGTTTCCCGGCGTCCTCCAACGGCGACTTCGAGGCGGTTCGCGCCATCGCCAACGTGGTCAAGGACTCGACCGTGGCCGGCCTGTGCCGGGCCAACGACCGCGACATTCAGCGCGGAATCGATGCGCTGAAGGGCGCCAAGTCCTGGCGTGTCCATACCTTCATCGCCACCAGCGAGCTGCATATGGCGAAGAAACTGCGCATGACGCCCGAGCAGGTGCTGGCGCAGACCAAGCTCTCCGTGCGCTACGCGAAGAATGCCTGCCCCGACGTCGAATTCTCGCCCGAGGACGGCAGCCGCTCGGATCCCGACTTCCTGTGCCGGGTGCTGGAGGCGGCGATCCAGGAAGGCGCCACCACCATCAACATTCCCGACACCGTGGGCTACGCGGTTCCCGAGCAGTTCGGCGAGATGATCCGCTCCTTGCGCGAGCGCGTGCCGAATTCCGACAAGGCGGTATGGAGCGTGCATTGCCACAACGATCTCGGCATGGCGGTCGCCAACTCGCTCGCCGCCGTAGTGATCGGCGGCGCGCGCCAGATCGAATGCACCATCAACGGGCTGGGCGAGCGCGCGGGCAACACGTCGCTCGAAGAGGTAGTCATGGCGCTGCGCACGAGGAAGGACTTCTTCGACCTCGAGACGCGCATCGACACCACGCAGATCGTGCCCACGTCGCGCCTGGTGTCGCAGATCACCGGCTTCGTCGTGCAGCCCAACAAGGCGGTGGTCGGCGCCAACGCCTTCGCGCACGCTTCGGGCATCCACCAGGACGGCGTGCTGAAGGCGCGCGAGACCTACGAGATCATGACCGCCGAGGACGTCGGCTGGTCGACCAACAGGATCGTGCTCGGCAAGCTTTCGGGCCGCAGCGCCTTCAAGCAGCGCATGAAGGAAATCGGCATCGAGCTGGAGAGCGAAGACGCCTACAATAAGGCCTTCCAGCGCTTCAAGGACCTCGCCGACAAGAAGGCGGAGATCTTCGACGAGGATCTGCAGGCGCTCGTTGCGCAGGAAGCCGGCGCGTCCGCGGACGAGCACTGGCGGCTGGTGACCATGAACCAGGCGAGCGGCATGGGCGAGAAGCCGCACGCGACCATCGTCATGGCCGAAGCGGGCAAGGAGAAGAAGGCCGAGGCGCAGGGCGACGGCCCGGTGGACGCGACCTTCAAGGCGATCGAATCGGTCGCGAAGAGCGGCGCCGAACTGCTGCTGTTCTCGGTCAACGCCGTCACCCAGGGCACGGAGTCGCAGGGCGAAGTGACGGTGCGGCTGTCCAAGGGCGGGCGGATCGTCAACGGGGTCGGGGCGGATACCGATATCGTGGTGGCCTCCGCCAAGGCCTACATCAGTGCGCTCAACAAGCTGGCGAGCAAGATCGAGCGGCTCAACCCACAGCACGGGCTGTGAGGCAATTGCAAGGAGTGCGGACCATGACCGAAGCCAAGCCGAAGCGACCCGACATCACCGTGTCCACCGACGACCTCGAGCGTCTCGAGGGCCTGCTCGGCGAATTGCGCAGCGGGGCGCCCGAGATCGCCGATGGCCTGCGCTCGGAGCTGGATCGCGCGCGCATCGTCGAGCCCGCCGAAGTTCCGCAGGGCGTGGTGACCATGAATTCGACCGTGCGCTTCACCGACGAGGAGAGCGGCAAGGAATTCGAGCGCACCCTGTGCTATCCCGAGGAGGTCACCGGGGGCGAGGACAAGGTGTCGATCCTGGCGCCGCTCGGCAGCGCGCTGCTGGGTTTGTCGGTCGGGCAGCGAATCGACTGGCCGGTGCCCGGCGGGCGCATGGCGCGCATTCGCATTCTCGACGTCGTCTCGCGGCCCGCGCGGTCGGGCGTGCCGCGGGTATAGCGCGGCTACGGCGCTGTGCGCGTCAGCCGGGCGTACGCCACCGCCGAAACGAAGAACGCGAGGCTGAGCACAATCTCGCCTAGGGCGAGTGACTGCGACAACCCGCGCTCGCTCCACGCGCGCACCACGCCCTCGGCGAAGTAGCCGAGGATCAGCATGCTCGACCATTGATAGGTATAACGCCGGCCGGCGAGCACGCCGCCGATCGGCAGCGCGAGCGGCGCGGCTTTCAGCGCCAGCAGCGACCCGCCGGGCCTGAGCGGCGCGAGCCAGATTTCCCATGCAAGGCACAGCAGGATCAGCGATGCGAGGCTCGCGCAGGCCGCGAGGTGGGCGGCGCGAATCACTTCGCGAGCTTCAACGCCACTTCCGCCAGCCGCTTGCCCTGGGCAACGCACAGTGCCCGTTCAGTATCGGTCACCGGCTGATCATCCGCGACGCCGGCGAAGTGGCTGGGGCCATAAGGCGTGCCGCCCGTGCGCGTCGCGTTCAGTTCCGCCTGCGTGTAGGGCACTCCCACGATCACCATGCCATGGTGCAGAAGCGGCAGCATCATCGACAGGAGCGTCGCCTCCTGCCCGCCGTGCATCGACGCCGTGGAGGTGAATACGCAGGCGGGCTTGCCCGCGAGGCTGCCCTTCAGCCACAAGGGCCCGGTGCCGTCGAGAAAATGCTTCATCGGTGCCGCCATGTTGCCGAAGCGGGTCGGGCTGCCGAGTGCGAGGCCGGCGCAGGACTCGAGATCCGGTAGCTCGCAGTAGGGCGCGCCGGCGGGAGGGATCTGCGGTTGCGCCTGCAGCGTGACCGCGGACACCTTGGGAACGGTGCGCAGCCGCGCCGCGACACCTGGCGCGCGTTCCACGCCCTCGGCCACGAGCTCCGCCATGCGCCGCACGGCGCCGCCGACGCTGTAGTAGAGGACGAGGATATCCGCCATGGCCTGTATCATACGGGCCCGATGCGCCGTCCAGACATTCGCGCGCTGCTCGAGTTCTGTCTCGCACTCGCGCGGCGCTTCCGCGACGATCGCGGCATCCAGACCGCCGGCTCGCTCACCTTCACTACGCTGTTGGCGCTCGTACCACTGGTGACCGTCGCGCTGGCGATGTCCACGGCGTTCCCGGTATTCGACCAGGCCATGGAGGCGCTCGGGCATTACGTGTCGGGCCAGCTGCTGCCCGAGGGCGGAACCAAGGTGACGCAGCAGTTTGCGGCCTTCGCCGCCAAGGCAGGCCGGCTTACTGCTGTCGGACTCGCGTTCCTCGCGGTGACCGCGCTGATGCTGATCCTCAGCGTGGACGAAGTCCTGAACCGCATCTTCCGCGTGCAGCGCCGCCGCGCGCTGGCGCAGCGCCTGCTCATGTACTGGGCGGTGCTGTCGCTCGGGCCGCTGCTGATCGGCGCCAGTCTGTCGATGACTTCGTTCCTGGTCGGCAGCTCTCTCGGCCTGCTCAACCTGGGGTGGCTGACGCGCGGGGTGCTCGGGCTGATGCCGTTTTTCTTTACCTGCGCGGCGCTCACGCTTCTATACCTGGTGGTGCCTTACCGGCGCATCGATGTGCGCCATGCGCTCGCCGGCGCCGCGGTAGCCGGCATCCTGTTCGAGTTCGCCAAGCGCGGCTTCGCGCTCTACATCGCCAAGTTCCCGACCTATTCCCTGATCTACGGTGCGTTCGCCACGGTGCCGATCTTTCTGCTGTGGCTCTACCTGTCGTGGGTGGTGGTGCTGTTCGGCGCGATGCTCACCGCCATGCTGCCCGGTTACCGCGGTGGCTACGGCCGCCATGTCGAGGCGCCCGGGCGCGAGCTGATCGACGCCACCGTGGTGCTGCGCGTGCTGGCGAAGGCGCGCCGTGGGGAGGGTTCGCTGGCGCTTGCGGCGATCGCGCGGCGCGCAAAGCTGCCGCCCGAGCGCTGCGAACGGGTGCTCGAACGCTGCGCGATGCACGGCTGGGCAGCGCGCACCGACCGTGAGAACTGGCTCCTGCTGCGTGACCCCGATACCATCGCCATGGCCGCGGTGGTGCGCGCATTTGCGATGGACGCT
>JAOTWE010000351.1 GCA_029863065.1 Betaproteobacteria bacterium | reverse complement strand
GCGAATACTGCGAGTAGACGGTGAGCGAGAGCACGAGGAGCGCGGCCACCACGGTGGCCACGATGTCGAGGTTGTCGATGAAGAAGCCGTAGCCGAAGAGGTTGAAGGTGGTCTCGTCGATCGCCGCGTTGAGCCCCTGCGGCAATCCGACGTCGAGCCGCTTGATGTCGGCGCCCCACATCGTGTCGCCGAAGCCCTCGAGGAAATAGGCCAGCCCGATCGTGGCCATGAACAGGATGATCGGCGCCTGGTTCACCAGGTGCTTTAGCACCAGCCGCTCGACCACGATGGCCAGCCCCACCATCACCAGAACGGTCAGCGCGATGGCCAGAAGCGAGGGCACCGACCAGCCGAAGTGGTGCAGGCTGGTGCCGAAGGTGGCGTTGATCAGGTGGGCGAAGGGCACCTGCCCCTGCTGGATGCCCACCAGCGTGAGCGCGGCGAAGAGCGCCATCACCCCCTGGGCGTAGTTGAAG
Source organism: Betaproteobacteria bacterium (assembly GCA_029863065.1). GTDB lineage: Bacteria > Pseudomonadota > Gammaproteobacteria > Burkholderiales > SG8-39 > JAABQT01. The sequence goes on along the minus strand of JAOTWE010000351.1, from coordinate 1,588 downwards.
ATGCCGCTCGCCTTGAAGATCAGCACGAAGCCCAGCGCCACGAGCGAGTACATCACCCCGGCCATCAGGCCGTTCAGCCCCGCCTCGATCGCAAAGAGTAACTGGTCAGGCATGCCGACGCCCCCTCGGTTCCATATCCCCGGTGCCCCGGGCCTGACCCGGGGCTTCGACGGCCAGTGCCCCGCGGGTCGAGGCCCCGGCTCGGAGGCCGGGGCGGCGCGGTGCGAGCGTCTCAGTCATGCGCCACCCCCAGGTAGGCGTCGATCACGTCCTGGTTGTTGCGCACTTCGGCGGGCGTGCCGTCGCCGATCTTCTTGCCGTAGTCCATCACCACCACCCGGTCGGAGAGGTCCATGACCACGCCCATGTCGTGCTCGATCAGCGCGATGGTGGTGCCGAACTCGTCGTTCACGTCGAGGATGAAGCGGCTCATGTCCTCCTTCTCCTCGACGTTCATGCCGGCCATCGGCTCGTCAAGCAGCAGCAGCATCGGTTCGGCGGCCAGCGCGCGGGCCAGTTCCACCCGCTTCTTCAGTCCGTAGGGCAGGCGGCCCACCGGCGTCTTCCGGATGTGCTGGATCTCGAGGAAGTCGATCACCTCCTCGACCTTGCGCCGGTTCGCCATCTCGTCGCGGCGCGCGGGGCCCCACCAGAGGGCCTGCTGGACGAAGTTGGTCTTCATCTTGAGGTTGCGGCCGGTCATGATGTTGTCGAGCACCGACATCCCGCGAAACAGCGCGATGTTCTGAAAGGTGCGCGCGATGCCCAGCGAGGCGGCCTCGTGGCTCTTCATGTCCCGGCGCCGCACGCCCTTGAAGGTGATGTGCCCTTCCTGCGGGTGGTACACGCCGTTGACGACGTTGAGCATGGAGCTCTTGCCCGCGCCGTTCGGGCCGATTATCGCGCGCACCTCGTGTTCGCGAACGTCGAACGACACGTCCTGCAGCGCCTTCACCCCGCCGAACGAGAGCGAGACGTTCTCGACGACCAGGATCGGCTGGCCAATGTTCCGCGCTTGCTCCATCCGGCCGGCAGTCAGGCTGCCCGCTTCGCCGCGTCGGGCGATGCGAGCTTCGCTTCCAGGATGCGCAGGTTCGCAGAGACCGTGCCGGTGCGGCCGTCCTCGAACCGCATGGGCGTCTCGATGAAGCACTCGGTCTTGCCCGTGTAGAGCGCATCGACCAGCGTCGCGTACTTTTCCCCGATGTATCCGCGGCGCACCTTGCGGGTGCGCGTGATCTCGCCGTCGTCGGGATCGAGCTCCTTGTGCAGAATGAGAAAGCGATGTATCTGGCTGCCGGCGAGCTTCGCGTCGGTCGCCAGGTCACGGTTCACATACTCGACGCAGTCCCGGATGAGATCGTAGACCTCCTGGCGCGACGCGAGATCGGTGTAGCCCGAGTATGCGATATTGCGCCGTTCGGCCCAGTCCCCGACCGCGTCAAACTCGATGTTCACGAATGCACAGCACATGTCGCGCCCCTGCCCGAACGCGACCGCTTCCTTGATGTACGGGAAAAACTTCAGCTTGTTCTCGATGTACTTGGGCGCGAAGAGCGTGCCGTCGTTCAGCTTGCCGACGTCTTTC
>JAOTWE010000350.1 GCA_029863065.1 Betaproteobacteria bacterium | reverse complement strand
GACGTCCAGTCCGGCGTCCCGGCCTGCCTTTACCAGGAGCGACATGTCCTGACCCCAGTTGCCCGTGATCACGCTATCGGCCCCGGCGGCCTTGATCTTCGCCACGTAAGGCGCGAAATCGGTCACTTTGCCGAGCGGGTGCAGGTCGTCGCCGACGATCTCGATGTCGGGGCGCTTGCGCGCCAGCATCTCGCGCGCCGCCTTCCTCACCGCGTGGCCGAATGAGTAGTCCTGGTTCAGCAGATACACCTTCTTGATGTCCTTGCGGCCCGCCATCCAGGTGGTGAGCGACGCCATCTTCATGTCGCTGTTGGCGTCGAAGCGGAAATGCCAGAACGAGCACTTGTCGTTGGTGTAGGCCGGATCCACCGCCGCGTAATTCAGGTACAGGATCTCCTTGCCCGGGTTCCTCTCGTTGTGGCGGTTCACCGCTTCGATCAGCGCGCCCGCCACCGCCGAGCTGTTGCCCTGGGTGATGAAGCGGATGTCCTGGTCGATGACGCGCTTCAGCTGGTTGAGTGATTCCTGCGGGCTCACCTTGTTGTCGAAAGGAACGACCTCGAACTTGCGCCCGCCGAGGACGCCGCCGCGCTTGTTGATCTGGTCCACGGCGAAGCGGAATTCGGCCAGCCCCTGCTCGCCCGTCTGGGCGAATGGACCCGACAGCGGGTCGATGTAGGCCACCTTGATGGTCTGCGCGTGGGCGCCGAGCGACAGCAGTACGGCGGCGGCCGCACAAGCGGTCGCGCGAATGACGGGATGCGCCATGATATGTCCTCCTCGAGAGTGGAAAAATGTTATAGACCGCTCTCACGGCGGTCAAGACCGATGCTTGCCAGCGCCTGCGTCGCTGCGGTAACTTGAATCGTTCGCATTGTGAAAGCGCATTCCGGAGGAAAGCCATGCTAGGCCTGATGATGGACGTCCCGCTGCTGATCACCGACCTGATCCGCTTCGCGGACCGCAATCACGGCGACACCGAAATCGTGTCGAAGACGGTGGAGGGCGAGCTGCACCGCACCACCTACCGCGACGCGCACGCGCGCGCGCGGCGCCTCGCCAAGGTGCTGCAGGCGCTCGGCGTGAAGCCGAGCGATCGCGTCGGCACCCTCGCCTGGAACGGCTACCGGCACTACGAGCTCTACTACGCCATCTCGGGCATCGGCGCCGTCATCAACACCATCAATCCGCGCCTGTTTCCCGACCAGATCGTCTACATCTCGAACCACGCCGAGAACCAGGCGCTGTTCTTCGACCTCACCTTCGTGCCGCTCGTCGAGAAGCTCGCGCCGCAGCTGAAGACGGTGAAGCACTTCGTGCTGATGACCGACCGCGCGCACATGCCGGCCAAGAGCCCGATCCCGAATCTGCTGTGCTACGAGGAGCTGATGGCCAAGCAGGACGATCGCTACGAATGGCCGAGCTTCGACGAGCGCACCGCGGCGGCGCTGTGCTACACCTCGGGCACCACGGGCAACCCCAAGGGGGTGCTCTACGGCCACCGCTCGACCGTGCTGCACGCCTACGGCGCCGCGCTGCCCGACGCGCTCAACCTCTCGGCCGGCGACTCGGTGCTGCCGGTGGTGCCGATGTTCCACGCCAATGCCTGGAGCCTGCCCTACGCCTGCACCATGGTCGGCGCGAAGATGGTGTTCCCGGGCCCGCACCTCGACGGCAAGAGCGTCTACGACCTGATCGAGCAGGAGAAGGTGACGCTCTCGGCCGGCGTGCCGACGGTGTGGCTGATGCTGCTGCAGCACCTCACGGCCCACAAGGCGAAGTTCTCCACGCTCAAGCGCACCGTGATCGGCGGCTCGGCCTGCCCGCCGGCGATGATCCGCGCCTTCCAGGACGACTACGGCGTGACCGTGTTCCACGCCTGGGGCATGACCGAGATGAGCCCGCTCGGCACGGTGGGCTCGCTGAAGGCGAAGCAGGCGGTGCTGCCGAAGGATGCGCGCTACGCCGTGCAGGCGAAGCAGGGCCGCGGCATCTTCGGCGTCGAGATGAAGATCGTCGACGAGGAGGGCAAGGAGTTGCCGTGGGACGGCAAGTGCTTCGGCAACCT
>JAOTWE010000135.1 GCA_029863065.1 Betaproteobacteria bacterium | reverse complement strand
CGACGTCGACGTCGGCGCAAACATCGGCGCGAAGCTGCAGATCGACCAGGCCGACGCCGACAAGCAGATCGCCCAGGCCAAGGCCGAGGAGCGCCGCGCCATGGCGGTGGCGCTGGAGCAGGAGATGCGCGCCCGCGTCGTGGAAGCCGAGGCCGAGGTGCCGCGCGCCATGGCGGAAGCCTTTCGCCAGGGAAATCTCGGCATCATGGACTACTACCGCATGAAGAACCTGCAGGCCGACACGGACATGCGCGGCGTGATTGCGGGCACCGGCGATGATCCCGCCGGCGCGCCGAAGAAATAGGCGGGGCCGCCATGCCCAAGTCCGGTTCCGAGCTGCTCTTCCTCGGGTTGATCATCGCCGGCTTCGTGCTGTTCAACTACGTCGCGCGCCAGCTTGCGAAGAAAGCGCGCGAGCAGCAGGAGGCCGCGGCGGCGGCACCGGCCGCGGACGAGCCGCTGGAGAATATCTGGGGGCGCGCGCCTGCGCCGCCCCCGGCCGCGGCTGAACCCATCGCGCGCGCCAAGCCCGTGCCACACGCCGGGCTGCCGGTGCCATCGCGCCGGGGCACCGGGGCGCGACTGTTCCGTACGAGGAAGGATCTGCGACAGGCCATCGTCGTCATGACGGTGCTCGGGCCCTGCCGGGCGCTCGAACCGCACGAGCGCCGCTAGCCGGACCGCCTAGGGCCTGCTCACCGGAGCAGCCGCCGCACCAGGGCATACGCCACCCAGGCGCGCACCAGCCAGGCGCGCAGGCGCGGCGTCGAACCGAGAAGCGCCACCGCGGCGCCCAGCCCGAGCGCAAGCGGTTCGGTGGCTGCGCGGCGCATGCCGGCGAGCGACGTGACCAAGGCGGCGCGCTCGGCCGCGGAGCGCTCGACGAGCGACGCGCGGCGGCGCGCGAGCGTCGCCAGCACCGCCCTCATTCGCGCGGCTCGAGCGCTTCTGCGTCGCGCTCGAGCTCGCCGAGGCTCGCGGCGAACGGGCGCGCGCGCGCCTCACGCCGCACGCGCCAGGCGATGAGCGCGGCCGCGGCGAGAAACACGACCGCGAGACCCGCCGCCACCGCCACCCGGTATTCGGGCGCCGCCCACATGACCAGCGCCACCGCGCCAAAGCCCAGGGCCAGTGCGCCGAGGAGGATCGCCGCCACCGCGCCCACCATGAGCAGCACGAGTCGCGCGAGCAGCTCCTGCATCTCTACGCTGAGCAGCTCCAGGCGCGTGCGCGCCAGCCCGAGCAGCGTTGCGAGCAGGCCCTGTACTGACTGCATGAGGCCCATGATTACTTCCGCCCGAGGAGCAGCCCAAGCACCAGGCCGACGCCCACGGCGATGCCCACGGCGGCCCACGGGTTGCGGCGCACTTGGTCTTCGATCTCGCGTGCCGCCTCGCGGGCGCTGTCGCCGGCGGCCTCGCCGGCCTCGTGCAGGCGCTCGCCGGACTCGGCGGCGGCGGCCTGCAGCAGGTTTTCGGCGTCGCGCACCACCGCGCGCAGGTCGGCCATCAGCTTTTCGCTCGTCGCAGCATCCATGCGATACCCTCCGGGTGAAGCGTCGATTGTATAGTCGGCCGATGGCCAGCCTTTCGGAAAGACACTACCTCACCCCGCTGTTCGAGCCCGCCTCGGTGGCGGTGATCGGCGCCACCGAACGCGCCGGCGCCGTCGGCGCCGTGCTGATCCGCAACCTGCTCGAGGCGAAGTACCAGGGCGCGCTGTTCGGCGTCAATCCGAAGCACAGGTCGGTGCACGGGGTGCCCTGTTTCAACGGCATCGGCAAGGTCCCTGCGCGCGTCGACCTGGCGGTGATCGCGACGCCCGCGCCCACCGTGCCGGAGATCATCGAGCAGTGCGGCAAAGCGGGCGTGCGTGCCGCGGTGGTCATCAGCGCCGGATTTTCGGAAGCCGGACCCACCGGCGCAAAACTTGAACGTGCCTTGCTGGAGAATGCGCGGCGCCACCGGCTGCGCGTCGTCGGCCCCAACTGCCTCGGCCTGATGCGCCCGGCGCTCGGCCTCAATGCCACCTTCGCGCGCGGCGCGGCGCTGCCGGGCTCGCTCGGCCTGGTGGCGCAGTCGGGCGCCGTCTGCGCCGCGATGCTCGACTGGGCACGGCCGAACGGCGTCGGCTTCTCGAGCGTCGTGTCGCTCGGCGGCTCGACCGACGTCGACTTCGGCGAGATCATCGATTTCCTGATCGCGGACCCGGCGACCGAGCACATCCTGCTCTACATCGAGGGCGTGCGCAGCGCGCGGCGCTTCGTCTCGGCGCTGCGCGCCGCGGCGCGCGTCAAGCCGGTGATCGTGCAGAAGGTCGGCCGGCATCCGGAGGGCTCGCGCGCCGCCGTGTCGCACACCGGCGCCATCGTCGGCCTGGACGACGTGTTCGATGCGGTGGTGAAGCGAACCGGCGTGGTGCGCGTGAACACCATCGGCCAGATGGTGGCCGCGGCGCAGGCGCTCGCCGCGCACGTGCGGCCGCAGGGCGACCGCCTCGCCGTGGTGACCAACGGCGGCGGCCCCGGCGTGATGGCCGCCGACCGCGCCGCCGATCTCGGCATTCCGCTGGCGCAGCTCGCGCCGGCCACCTTCGAGGCGCTCAAGCCGGCGCTGCCCGCCAACTGGTCGCACGGCAATCCGCTCGATCTCATCGGCGATGCGGACGCAAAGCGCTACCGCGCCGCGGTCGCCGCCTGCCTCGCCGACGACGGCGTCGACGGCGTGCTCGCCATCCTCACGCCGCAGGCGATGACAGCGCCCGACGCCGCCGCGCAGGCGGTGATCGAGGCGGCCAAAGGATCATCCAAGCCGGTGCTGGCCTGCTGGATGGGCGAGGAGCAGACCGCCGCGGCGCGGCGGCACCTGGCACAGGCGCACATTCCCGTGTTCCGCACCCCCGACCCGGCGGTGGAGATGTTCGGCCACCTTTCCGCCTTCTACCGCAACCAGCGCGCGCTGCTGCAGACCCCGGGGCCGGTGGCGGCGCCCGACGCGCCCGACCTGGCGACGGCGCGCGCCATCGTCGACGCGGCGCTCGCCGCGCACCGCAGCGTGCTCTCGGAAATGGAATCCAAGGCGCTGCTCGCGGCCTTCGCCATCCCGATCGCCCGGACGGTGGTGACGCGCTCGGCGCACGAGGCGATGCTGGTCGCGGGCGAGATCGGTTTTCCGGTGGCGATGAAGATCGACGCGCCGGAAATCACGCACAAGAGCGACGTCAACGGCGTGCGACTCAACATCGGCAACGCGCACGCGGCGCAACAGGCATGGCAAGACATCGTCGCCGAGGCCGCGCGCCTGCGGCCCGAAGCGCGCGTCAACGGCGTCACCGTCGAGCCGATGGTGCGGCGCACGCACGGGCGCGAGCTGATGGTCGGGGTGATCCGCGACCCGGTGTTCGGGCCGGCGATCGTCTTCGGCACCGGCGGCACGGCCGTGGAAGTGCACCGCGACCGCGCCGTGGCGCTGCCGCCGCTCAACCGCTTCCTCATCGCCGACATGATCCGCGGCACGCGCGTGGCGCAGCTGCTCGGGCCGTTTCGCCGCATGCCGCCGGTGGACCGGGCGGCGCTGGAAGAAATCCTGCTCAAGGTCTCGGAGATGGTGTGCGAGCTGCCCGAGCTGGCCGAGATCGACATCAACCCGCTGATCGCCGACGACGCCGGGGCGATCGCCGTCGACGCGCGCGCGGTGCTGCGGCCCGCCCCGCCGGCGCGCGATCGCTACGGACACATGGCGATTCACCCGTATCCGTCGCACCTGGTCACGACCTGGCGGCCCGCCGCGGGGCCCGAGGTGACGCTGCGCCCGATCCGCCCTGAGGACGCCGAGATGGAGCAGGCGTTCGTCAAGAGCCTCTCGGCCGAAACGCGCTACTTCCGCTTCATGGACACGCTGCGCGAACTCACGCCGCTGATGCTGGTGCGCTTTACGCAGATCGACTACGACCGCGAGATGGCCTTTGTCGCCACGGTGAGCGCCGAGGGCCGCGAAGCCGAGATCGGGGTGGCGCGCTACGTCGCCAATCCCGACGGCGAGAGCTGCGAGTTCGCGCTGGTGATCGCCGACGGCTGGCAGCGCCGGGGCTTGGGCCGGCGCATGATGGAGCAGCTCGTCGCCGTGGCGCGCGCACGCGGCCTGCGCGCCATGGTCGGCCACGTGCTCGCCGAGAACCGCGGCATGCTCGCGCTCTGCCAGAAGCTCGGCTTTGGCGCCGGCGACAGCGCCGAAGGGCCGATGGTGAAGCGCATCACGCTGCCGCTGGCGGAGTTCTGAGACGCTACAGGCCGAGGCCGCGCGCTACGCGCAGCGCCTCTTCGGCGCGCGGGTCTTCTTTCGGCACCACGGCGGCGACCGCGGCCCAGTCCGCTTCCTGCAGCAGATCGCCGGCGCGCGGCAGGATCATGCTTTCCTCGGTGGCCATGTGATTGCGGTAGTAGGCGAAGAACGTCGCCGCCGCCGCCTCGAGATCGGCGCGCGGCGCGAAGCCGCCGTTCGCGGCGTCCTCCAGACGCGTAAGCAGGGACTCCCCGGCGTGGGCGATGATGCGATGCTCCTGCAGCAGGCGGTTGACCGCGATGCGCAGGCTGGGATCGCGCAGCACCATGCGCTCGAAGGCCACGTCCTCGCGCGGATGGTGCACGCCGTCGGCGTAATGCCGCAGCCACAGCACGATGTCGCGCATCAGCTCATAGTTGGGCTGCTCGCCCGAGTGGAACAGCGTCACCTCTTTTTCCAGCAGGTCGAGCAGCCGAGCGAAGCGCACGTGGTCCGCGTGCCATGTCGCGACTGGGTTCACCATGGATTCAATCTCACACCCGGGGGCGCGGCGGCGGTTGATCTAGGTCAAGCGCCGGCCGCGGCCGACCTCATTGAGCCGCGCAATGGCCTGCATCGCGCAATTCGATTGGAGCGTCGCGGCCCGGCCACGTATCCTCGGGGCCTGCGCACGAGGAAGGGACCATGACCGTTCGCGAAGGCAGTCTCGAAGCCCCCACCCGCCACCCGCTCGACTGGCGCAATCCCGAGTTCTTCGACGAGCACAAGCTCGAGGCCGAGCTCGAGCGCGTCTACGAGATCTGCCACGGCTGCCGCCGCTGCGTGAACCTGTGCACCGCGTTCCCGACGCTGTTCGACCTCATCGACGAATCCAAGACCCTGGAAGTGGCCGGTGTCGCCAAGGGCGACTTCTGGAAGGTCGTCGACCAGTGCTACCTCTGCGACCTGTGCTACATGACCAAGTGCCCGTACGTGCCGCCGCACGCCTGGAACGTCGATTTCCCGCACCTCATGCTGCGCGCCAAGGCGGTGAAGTTCCGGCGCCACGGCGCGGGCCTGCGCGATCGCCTGCTCTCCTCGACCGACGCGATGGGCAAGCTCGCCGCGATTCCGGTGGTGGCGCAGGCGGTGAACGTGGTGAACAAGCTGCCCGCGGCGCGCGGAGTGATGGAAAAAACGCTCGGGGTGCACAGGGACCGGCAACTGCCCCCTTATGCGAGCCGCAAGTTTCGCGCCGGCGCCGCGCCCAGCCGGGCCACCACGATTAAGGACGGCAAGAATACGCCGGGCAAGGCGGCGATTTTCGCCACCTGCTACGTCAACTACAACGAGCCGGGCATGGGCCACGATTTGCTCGCGCTCCTCGAGCATAACGAGGTGCCTTACGTCCTGGTCGAAAAGGAAGCCTGTTGCGGCATGCCCAAGCTCGAGCTCGGCGACCTGGAGGCGGTGGCGAAGCTGAAGGAGGTGAACATTCCGCCGCTGGCGCGCCTCGCGCGCGAGGGCTACGCCATTCTCACGCCGGTGCCCTCGTGCACGCTCATGTTCAAGCAGGAGCTGCCGCTCATGTTCCCGGACGATGCCGACGTGAAGGCAGTGCAGGCGGCGATGTTCGATCCGTTCGAGTACTTCGTGATGCGCGCCAAGGACGGCCTGCTGAAGAAGGACTTCAAGGAAAGGCTGGGCAAGGTCTCCTACCACATCCCCTGCCACTCGCGCGTGCAGAACATGGGGCAGAAGACGCGCGAAATGCTCGAGATGGTGCCCGGCACCGAGCTCACCACGGTCGAGCGCTGCGCCGGCCACGACGGCACCTGGGGCGTGAAGCGCGAGTACTTCGACAATTCGATGAAGATTGGGCGCCCGGTGTTCCGGCAGATGGCCGAGCCCGGCCCGGACTACATCAGCTCCGACTGCCCGATTGCCGCGCGCCACATCCGCCAGGGCATGGGCGAGGAGGCGCCGGCCGCGGTTAAGGCGCATCCGCTGACACTGCTGCGGAAGGCGTACGGGATATAGGCTTTTCCTCGCCGCGCTGCTCGCCGGCTGCGCGCAGATTGCGCCGCTGCCGAAAGGCGAATTCGCCTTCGGCATTCTCGGCGATACGCCCTACTCGGAAAACGAAGTCCGAAAGCTCGACGCGCTGATCGATCGCATCAACTTGCAACATCTCGCCTTCGTCGTGCACGTCGGCGACATCGGCACGAGCTCGCCGGCGCAGGCCTGCGGCGACGCCTGGCTGCAAACGCGCGCGCGGCAGTTCGCGAAAATCCGCCATCCGTTCATCCTGCTTCCCGGCGACAACGAGTGGACGGACTGCGCGAAGCGCGGCATGGATCCGCAGGCGAGACTCTCGGCCTGGCGAGCCTTGTTCTGCCGAAACGCAGGCAACCTGCAGATCGAACGCCAGCCGGGATTCTGCGAAAACGTGCGCTGGCAGGCGCACCGCATGGCGTTCATCGGACTGAACGTCCCCGGCGGCAGCGAGCCTGACCTGGGCGATGCGCGCATGGCGGCGACGCTCGAATGGCTGGATGAGAGCCTGGCCCTCGCCGAGCAGCGCGGCGCGGCGCGCATCTTCATTCTCATGCACGCCGACCCGCGCTTCGCGCGCATCGGCACCCGCGACGCCTACGCGCGCCTGCGCGCCGTGCTCGCGACGCAGGCGGCGTGGTTCCGCGGCCGCCTGGTGCTCGTGCATGGCGACACGCACGCCTACCGCGACGACCAGCCGCTGCCGGGATTACGCCGGCTCGAGATGTGGGGCGCGCCCTTTGTCTCCTGGCTGCGCGCTACGGAGAAGAACGGGGCATTGCGCGTCGACAGCGGTTGGTAATCGCTACCGGGCTTCCATCCGGAGTCGACCAAGGTCAGTCATCGTCGTCGTCGTCGCCGTCTTTGTCTTTATCCTTGTCGCGGCCCTTCGGCAAGCCGATCAGTCCGCCTTCGCGGGTCGAATCGACGGCGCCGTACTGCCGGCCGGTCCGCAGGTCGATGAAGATTGCGTTCACGTTGCCGATGTTGCCGGGATCGCGGACGATATGCCCCAGCGCTTTCAGCTTGTCGATCTCGGCCTCGTCGAAGCCGGCCTCGCGCGATATCGAGTTGCCGGCCGTGGTCACCGAGATGCGCGGCGCTTCGATCGCGTCCTTGAGCGTCATGCCGTGATCGACCAGGTTGATCAGCACGTTGTAGACCGAGTTGATGATGCTCGCGCCGCCGGGCGAGCCGAACGCCGCGATCGGCCGGTCGCCCTTGAACAGAATGGTCGGCGTCATGCTGCTGCGCGGGCGCTTGCCGCCCTGGACGTCGTTCGCCGCCGGGCCGCCGAAGCGCGGGTGCATGTTGAAGCCGAAGTTGAAGTCGGTCAGCTCGTTGTTGAGCAGAAAGCCGTAGCCCGGCACCGTGATGCCGGTGCCCCAGCCGGCTTCGATGGTGGTGGTGTACGAAACCACGTTCCCCCACTGGTCTACGACTGAAAAGTGCGTGGTGTAGCCGCCGGGGTGGCTGAGGGGCTCCGCGGCGGCAAGCAGGGCGCGGCCCGCGTACCGCTTCGACTCGTACAGCCACGGGTCGCCGAAGGGCACGGTGCCCGGGATGCGCGCCGCAAGGCTGATCATGTCGCCGCGCTCCCGGACGTAGTCGCGGTGCAGCAGGCCGCGCTTGGGCACCGGAACGAAGTCCTCGTCGCCCATCCACACCGCGCGGTCGGCCCAGACAATGCGCATCGCCTCCGCCATGACGTGCAGCGTGTTCGCCTTGCCGAAGCCGAAGCCCGCGGCGGCGTCGCCAATCGGGAAGCGCTCGATCATCTTGAGCGCCTGGATCATGGTCAGCCCGCCCGAAGACGGCGGCGACATGGCCGCGATGCGGTAGCCGCGATACTCGCCCATCGTCGGCTCGCGGATCACGATGTCGTAGTTCTTGAGGTCCTCGAGCGTCATCAGGCCCGGCTTGCCGCCGTTGGCAGTGCCGAGCTGCGCGTCCACGATCGCTTCGGCGATCTCGCCGCGGTAGAACACCTTCGGCCCCTTCGCCGCGATCAGACGCAGCGTTTTCGCGAGATCGGGCTGTCTGAGGATTTGACCTTCCTGCAGCGGGACCCCGCCGGGGCGGAACACGTCGCGCGTCGCCTCGTAAAGGTTGGTCCTGGACGAATTCACATCGCCGGCCAGGACGAAATTGACCGGGAAGCCGTTCTCGGCGAGCTCGATGGCCGGCTGGATCACTTCCGAAAGCCGCTTGCGCCCATGGCGTTTCACGGCCGTGGCCACCACCATCAAGGTGCCCGGGACGCCCACCGCCT
>JAOTWE010000004.1 GCA_029863065.1 Betaproteobacteria bacterium | reverse complement strand
GACATGGGCTGAAAAAGTCCCCGCTGCGCCGTCAGCTTGATAGGAACTGCCACCGGCGTACGGGTTTACAGCACTGTAACGAACCTGCTCAGTTCCGTCGAACAGAGTATCCATGTAGAACCAATAAGTCGTGGCCGCTTGTAGGGCAACCGACGAGGCGAAGGCCCAAATCCCGCCAGCACTGCTCGAGCTAGTTGCTACGAATCCTGGCGTCGAACTGCTCAATCCCACCGTGGTGCCCAAATACTCCAGCGCAAGCAAGTAAAGGGTGCCGTTGGCGTAAGGAGATCCCGCCGAATTGATGAAATTGAAGCTAATGTTGTCCCACGGCCCGCCTGAAGGCGTCGTCACCGACTGACCTAGTGCGAAGTCATTGCCCCCCGTCGAGTCGGTGTATGAACTGTTCGCCGTAATCACGGCAGCGCAAACGCTGCCAGTGAGCAGGCTCAGTGCGATCACAGCGAAAAATCTCTTGATCATTGGCGACTTCCTTTCGCGGTGCGGGAGGCAAGCGATTTTGGCTAAGGAATAAGCAACAGGTATACCGAAATATAAAAAACGTGTTGGGCCAGTCACATACGGGTTCTCATCTATTTCTTCTTGGCGGATCTGTAAAGTTTCCCGACAATTCTTGCCATCCAATAGGCATAGGAAGATCAATCCCGCGCGTGACCCGAGTACTGCCGCTCAGATCTTGACGCGGCACTGCCGATCAGACGACACCCGAGCTTATTTTTAGACTCGACATGATCGCCAGCGAGCTTCTAGAGCCTGGACGGACGAATGAGGCGGTGCAAGGCTGGGAGCCCCGCCGCGCGGCAGCGCGGCGGGGGATGTCGCGGCACGGCGTCGCCGCGCGGCGATCAGCGCCGACGCCGGCGCATGAACAACTTCGTCGGTCGCGTTGCCAGCGAGGCCAGCGGCTGCGCCTGCGGCTGCGCGGCCTGTACGGGGCCGATGCGGTAAGGCCGCATCATCTCGTTGTCTTCGTGCTCGACGATGTGGCAGTGCCAGACGTACTGGCCCGCGGTCGCGAACTGCGCCTTCACGCGCGTCACCTGGCCTGGGTAGGCGATCACGGTGTCCTTGACGCCGGTCTCCCACGGCTCCGGGGGCGTTGGCACCGAGCCCGGAACCACCTCCACCGTCCCGTTCGCTTCATCGACGAAGATAGGTTGGCGGCTCAGGACCTCGAAGGCGATCTCGTGGATGTGCACCGGGTGGGCGTCGACGGTGGCATTGTAGACTTCCCAGATCTCGGTGGCGCCCACGGCCGGGTTCTCGGTGACCGGGTCCATCCACAGTCGCTTGACCAATGCCGCGGGGCCCACGTTGGGGTCGCCTTGCGCCGTGCCGAGCAGCGCTTCGGCGGGAGCGTCGGCGAAGAAGGCCGATGCCTCTTCGAGCAGGGCGAGGGGCCGTACGGCCGTGGCCGCCGGCAGCGGCGTGATCGCGGGCAGTTGCAGGAACATTGGGGGCGTGGTCGGATCCGCAGCCAATGCCGGCACCACGTTGAAGGCCATGATCTGCCCGGTGCTCGCCGGATCCGCGACGGGAAAGTCGACCCCCGGCACGCCGCCACCAAAGGGCTCGTCCGGACCGACATTGCCGAGGATGTAGCGGCCAGGAACCACGTTGGTGAAGTCGACGATCACGTCGGCGCGCTCCGCGAGCCCCATGAGCAGCCGGTTGCCGTTGGTGGCGGTGAGGTTCACCGGCGCCGCCAGGAATCCCCCCTCGTTGCCGATCTGCCAGACCTCGACACCGGGGATGCCGCTGAAATCCAGGATCAGAAAGCGCGACTGGCAGCCGTTGAGAAAGCGCAGGCGGTAGCGCCGCTGCTCGACCACCTGGAAGGGCCAGGTGTTCCCGTTCACCATCATCATGTTGCCGAAGAACTCGGGGTTCCAGATCGGCGAGACGTCGGTGTCGGGGATGTAGGGGCCGGCGATGCCGTCGAAGAAGGCCCGTGTGTCGGGATAGAAGAGCGAACCGTCGGCGTTGAACGAGCGGTCCTGGATTGCGATCGGGATCTCGTAGTAGGTCTTGTTGGGCGGGAACTTGTCGCCGTCCTTGGGCGCCGGACCGGGCAGCACGGCGGCCGTGCCGATGCGCGTGTCGAGAACGGCAGCATCGCCCGACGGCCCGCCGCGGATAAGGTAGAAGCCCGCTGGGCCTGCATACACGTTCAGTCGCGTCATGCCGAGCGTGTGGTCGTGGTACCAGAGGGTCGAGGCGCGGTTGTGGTTGGGGTACCGGAAATTCGCAAAGCCAGGTCCCCAGCTGACCGCGTAGTTCGCCAAGGCCTTGGCGGCAAAGAAGTCGTACCAGGTGCCGTTGGTGGCATAGCCGGAGGGAATGTTGCCGGCATTCGGCAGGTACCAGGCCTCGGCATAACCGTCGCTGTCGTCGGCCACACCCACGGCGCCGTGCACGTGCGTCACCATCGGCACCGGGCCGGTGTAAGGGGTAGGCGTCGAGGCGAACGTCGGGCGCGTGTCACGGCCAGCAGTGCCGCCCGGCGGGTTGGCCCAATGCAGCGTCTGATCCGCGGGCAGCAGATGCGGCAGGAAGTTTCCGTTCACGTCCTTGAGGTCGTTGATCCACTTCACCTGCACCGGCCGGCCGACATCGGCCTCGATGGTGAGCGACGGCGCGTTGTGAAGCAGCAGCGCATTCTTGCTGCCCGCCCCATTGACGGAGCCGTAGCCCCAGACGGTGGTGGCGGGCAGCGCGGCGGGCAGGATCTGCTGCGCGAACTGCTTCATCGAGATCTCGTAGTAATCGATCGGCTTGCCGCCCCGCTGATTGACGACGCCCGCTTTCGGCATCACCGGCGGGATGAGCATCGCCGTCTGATACTTCGGAACGCCAAGCGGATTGAGCGTGCCGCCCGGGATCTGCGCGATCGCCTCGCGCAACCCGCCGAGCTTGCCGTAGGCAAACAACGTCAAGGTGGTGGCACCGGTGTACTTCAGAAACGTTCTGCGACTGGCCATGAGTCTGATCCTTTCCTCTTATTCGCAGGCAGCGTGCTGCCGCCGCACAAGCAGGTTATTTTCCGCGGGCGGAAAGATTGATCCTCCGATTACGTGCCCAATATCACCGCACGCGACCAGATTGCCGATAGGGGGTACAGGCACGTACCGAGAAGGCGGGCCCCCGGGCCCAAAGCTGAAACAGCGGGCCGACCTTAGAAGGTCGATCCCTTTAGATGGCTCTCTAGCCTCGCTTAGCCTGAGCGGGGCTGTTGGGTACAATTCTTAAGCCTTCCCGATCAATGCGTCTTGACTTTGGTCAAAGGATGCGCTCGCCGAAGCGGGGTCTCTGTTTGGGTGCTGCTGTGATTACGCTTTCTTGCGTCTGCTGAATCCGAGTCCAGCGAGGCCGAGGCCGAGAAGCGCGAGCGTGGCGGGTTCGGGAAGCGGCGGCCGCTCCGTGCTGCCGAAGGTGCCCTCCAAGTCGTCAATGATGTAGCGGCCAAATGTCGAGGTGAAATCGAAGGTCGCATACGCGGCCTCACCGGCGAAAGCCAAGGAAATCTGGCCCTCCGGGTACGAACTGAGGCCGGAAGGCGGAACGGTAATGGTGAATTCTCCTTGCTGCGCTGCATTCGCAATCTCAGTTGCGCTGGCATCAAACACCCTGATACTGGCGAAATACGCCGGGTCCGACACAAACGAGTCCAGCGCGAAACCGAACGTGAGCGATCCGGTGGCGCGGCGGAGGAAATCCACCCGCAGGTCGGGGTTCAGCAGCGACGTCCCTTCGAGCCCGGGTTCATGGATGAACGTCATATTGGTTCCCGGACCAAAAGTATTAAATCCGCTGGGATCGGTGGTAGTGAAGATAACGTCGTTGGTTCCATCGCCATCGCCATCGAAGCCGAAGCTGGTTGAGCCTGTGACGACCGTGTCAAAGGTGATGAGTGCCGCGCTTGCGTAACCGCAAACAAGCATGCCTCCCACCAGCATCGCCAATGCGGAAGCACGGAAAGGATTAGAAGGGTTGTTCATCGAAGTTCTCCCGGCCATTTAGCTATCTTTAGCCCCAAACTTTGATTCGGAGCCGCGATCTACCCGCGTATGCACGCATAAATTGTGCCCAAAACAGAATCCATAATGCATTCATGGGATTAATTGATCTATGCAGTTGCGGTCTGACTGGGACTGTAAAATTTACCGACAGGATTCCCCCCAATCGCATGATTTCCGCGGTATTGGCCCAAAACCCTGTAAAGAATTCCGACATTTTCCCCGTTCCGCGCAATCCCTCGCGGAGGCTCTGCCCCGGTGCTGCCGTGGAAGTGGCGAAGATGGTGAGCTATGCGGCCTCTCGCACCACCTCCCCGAACGGTATCTCTAGCGTTGCCGCGAACGTATCGGTTCCCCGTGGAGACGCCAACTAAATCAGTGAGTTACGACGACACAGCCGCCCCCAAGGGGCGGCGTGTCTAGATGGTGTCTAGAATCCGGTCGGCGGGTTGCTGCTGCGGCGACTGGCGCGACGGCAGGCAGTCGGGAGCGGCAGTTGACGACGCGCCACCCGCACTTGCGCTGGCCGCTGCGTAGTGCCCGCCTAATTGCGCCGCTCCCATGGCGACAATGGTTTCGGATCGGCCCAAAGCTCCCGGCGTTGTATCCGGGCTTCGTTCTCTATTGCGTATAGCGTCGAGTTCTGCGGTGTGTACTTACCCAGGCTATTCCCTCACAAAGCAGGGGCCACTGGTTCGACCCCAATACGAGCCACCATAGAAAAACCCTACCACCCCTCGGGTGTGCCAAGACTGTGCCACCACCGGCCCGCAGGCCGCGTCTACTACGCCGGCATGGATGCGAACGCCGAGCAGGTGCGCCGGGGCATGGCGTGGGTCTACGTCAAGTACGCGCCGAAGGGCTCGGCGTTGTACGCGGTTCAGGAAAAGGCGCGAGCAGCGAGCCACGGGCTATGGGCAGATCGGAACCCAGCGCCACCTTGGGAGTTCAGGCGCAAACGCTAGGGACAAACGAAAACCCCGCCGAAGCGGGGTCTGGACTAGATCAAGGAGCAACGCCGGTGCCGCCCTCGGCGTGACGGCGCGACCACCGCTAGACAATACGTAGTACTGGGGCCAGAGAACGGAAAAGACCGGCATTTGTATGAATGCATTAGTTGCCCGCACGGAAACGATTGACGTAACAGCACATTCGTATTCGCTCTTTGTGAAATTTCTTCAAGGCCTAGTGCTCGTAGACTGGACGTTGATGTCTTGCAACCCGTAAGCCTTGGGACTTAGAATCCGCCGATTAGGTTGGGGTTTCATGGAAAGCCCACCGAAGAAAGAGTTTCGGTATTGCGTCGACCATCAAAAGGAATTGGTCGAGCAATACAACGGCAGGTTCATCGTCATAAAGGACGCTTCGGTAGTCGCCGCGTAAGGAACAAGAAGAGAAAGCAGCCGTATTAAGCGTGAGGGGCAGACGGCTCCGTAGAGGAACTCCCCCGGAGGTCGAAATTCCCTCCCATACCCCCGGCCTCGCGGATGGCTTTCCGTTCCTGTCCCATCAGGAGCGAAGCGCCGTTACTTGCGAATTCTTTTCCACGCCGAAAGAGGGGAGCTTAGTGACCGCTGCCGCCAAGGCGGCGGTAAGGGCAACGTGCCTGCGCCAGCGCGGGCCGGGCGCGCACACCCTGCGCCCCCTACGCCACCCGCTGTCACTCAACCTGTTAGACAGAGCTGCAGAATCGGGTTGCAGTCGCTGCGACCGCCAAAGCGCAAAATGCGGGCGCGATTGATTATCTTGTCTGGATGCAGGACGCTGGTGGCCGGCAAATTTGCAAGCGGCGAGGGTGCAACATGGGGCGAATTGCGGGTGGTCTCGGACTCTTCTTGAAGCACCCGGTCGATCAATCTTCCGCCGGCGCCCGCGTGCTGCAATACGCACTGCTCGCCATCGCCTGCGCCGCCCTTTACGGCAATTTCCTGTCCAGCCCCCTGGTGCTGGATGATCTCGTTCTGGGAGAGATCGGTCGTCCGGGGACCCTAAGGACGATTCTGGGTCTCGACCTGCGCTGGCTACCCTATGTCAGCATCGAATGGACGCGCGCACTGATGGGCGACGAGCTGCATTGGCTGCGCCTGGGCAATCTGGCGCTGCACGTCGCCAACGCCTCGCTCCTGTTCCTGCTTTTCGGCAGGCTGTTTGCGAGCGTGCTCCCGGAAGAATCCCGCGTCCCGGCTGCGCTGCCCTTGTCCTGGCTGGCTTTTTCCGGCGCGCTGCTCTTCGCCCTGAATCCCGCCGCCGTCTATGGCGTGGCGTACCTGATCCAGCGCAGCATCCTGATGGCGACGCTTTTCAGCCTGGCGACCTGGATTCTGTTTCTCGAAGGATTGATCCGCGATCAGCGCCGCTGGCTGTGGGCATCCACGCTGGCCTATGCGCTGGCGGTCTTCTCCAAGGAACACGCCGTCATGGCGCCGGCCGTGGCGCTGGTCTTGCTCCTGCTGCTGCGCGGGCCCGACAAGCGGCTACTGGCACGGGTCTGGCCGGTATTCCTGCTCTACGCGGCGACTGCGGCGCTGGTCGTGCTGCCGATCAAGTCTTTCGGGATCATCGGCGCTGCTTATGAACCCGATGGCGCGAGGTTGCTGGCGACGCAGCATGTCGACCCACGGAATCCCTATCCCCTGGCGCTGCTGACCCAGGGCTACCTGTATTTCAAGTACCTGTTGCTGTGGATCGTGCCGAACCCGGCCTGGATGTCGATCGACATGGTGGAGCGCTTCGCCCCCCGCCTGTGGGCATGGCCGGAAACAGCCGGGCTGATCGCCTTCGCGCTGTATCCACTGGCGGCCCTGCGCCTGCTGTGGCAGCGCGGGCGAAAAGGCCTGCTGGGGTTCGCCCTGCTTGCACCGTGGCTGATGTTCGCAACGGAGATTTCGACGGTGCGCATCCAGGAAATATTCGTGCTTTATCGAAGTTATCTGTGGATGCCCTGCATCTTCGCATCCTTGCCGTTTCTGGTGCACAAGCTCGCCGCCCGGCAATCGGCGATCGTCCTGGGCGCAATCATCCTGGCCCTGGTTCCCGCCAGCTGGTACCAGCTGACGCGCTTCGCCGATCCGCTGCTGCTGTGGAGCGATACCCTCGCCCTCGCCCGGGACAAGCACAACCCCATCAAGCTGGGCAGGATCTATCACAACCGGGGAATGGCGTATTTGAACAAGCCGCGTTACGAAGAGGCGATACGGGATTTCACCGAAGGGATCCGGCTCTTGCCAACGCACAATTTGCTCTATAACGACCGGGCGCTCGCCTACCTGATGACGCGAAGGTATCGCGAGGCGCTGAAAGATTACAACGTCGCCATCCTGCTCGATCCGAATTACTACAGGTCATATTGGGGCCGTGCCAAGGTATTCGACGCATTGGGTGACCAGGCCGCAGCGCGCAAGGACTATGCGCGCAGTTGCGCACTGGGCGTGCAGGAGGTCTGCGGCAAAGCGACGGGCGAAAAGAAATCGGAAATTTCCACGAGTGCTCCGACCTAGAACGTGGATGGGGTCGGGGCCTACAGAGGAAAGACGCGGCGCCAACGCGCCGGGCCGCAGTTGTCAGGCCTTCGCGATCAGTTTCCTGAAATCGTCGTCGACGCCGAGCACGTAGCGCGCGAGGTCGTCGATCGCCTCCTTGAACGTTTCCGCGTCCAGGCGCACGGTGACGCGGCCGAAGCGCCGCACGTTGACCAGCTCGACGGTGGCGGTCGCCGCCTCGAAATCGGCCCGGATGTTGACTTCGCACGGCAGGGGCCCGGTGACGACGAACTGCACCGGCCGGTCCCTGGCGTCCTGGCGCGCCCGGTGCTGGAACTCGACGCGTAGCGACTTCAGGTACTCCTCGCAGCGGCCGACGTCCTCACCC
The DNA here is from genome assembly GCA_029863065.1 of Betaproteobacteria bacterium. Lineage (GTDB taxonomy): Bacteria > Pseudomonadota > Gammaproteobacteria > Burkholderiales > SG8-39 > JAABQT01. Next base: position 27,516 of record JAOTWE010000004.1, on the reverse strand, counting down.
AGGAGCATGAACTTCGGCGGCTGGGCCGCGCGCACCCAGTAACGCAACTGGACCTGCGCGCAAAGTTCCCTGCCCTCGGGCAGCTTGAGCGTTCGATTGCCGACCGCGGCCTGGGTGAGGTTCACCTCGGGCAGCTTGCCGACATAGATGAATTCGTACGGCGCGCCGGCATGCGGCTGCTGCTCGTTCATCTCCCGGCCGAACTCGGTCAGGTACTGCAGTGCGGCGCGCATGGCGGCGTCGAGCGCCGCCATCGCCGTCGGCCTGGCCGCCGCCTGTTTCTTCCTGAACGCGGCCTGTTGCCGCAGGATCTCGACGGCTTCCATGCGGCGCGTGGTGCTCATCCATTTCGGGTCGGTCTCGGGCGGCTTGCCCAGGCCGCGCTCGAACGCCGCGCGCTTCTGCTCCTCGGCCGCGCCCCAGTCCAGGACTTCCCGCTCCTTCCTGAGGCGCGCTTCCTGCTCCGCGCGCAGACGCTGCTTTTCCTCAGCCTCGAAGTTCTTCGCGAACTGGTCGAGGTCGTCGATCAGCTGGTTGCGCACCTTCTGCTCGTCGGCCGCCGCCGCCGGCGAGCGCAGGATCTCCTGGGGTACGGTCTTGGCGAACTCGGTGCCGCCGCCCAGGCTGTGGTAGTTGCGCAGGTCGATCGCGAAATCGCTCGCGCTCTGGTAGCGGTCCTGCGGCCGCTTGGCCAGCGCTCGGTCCATGATGCGGTCGAACCCAGCCGGGATCTGAGGGTCGATCTGCCTGAGGGGCGGATGCGGCTCGCCGGCGATGCGCTGCATCAGCGCGAACACCGTGGTGTCGCCCGGCCATTCGAAGGGCGTGCGCCGGGTGAGCAGCTCGTAGAGCACGACGCCGAGCGAGAAGATGTCGGCGCGCGCGTCGATCGGCTGGCCGAGCACCTGCTCGGGCGCCATGTAGCGCGGCGAGCCGAGCGCCGAGCCGGTCTGGGTGACGTCCGAGGCGGGAACGAAGGCGACCCCGAAATCGGTGAGCTTGGCGCGCCCCGAGGGCGCCACCACGACGTTGGCCGGCTTGACGTCGCGATGCACGATCGAGAACTGGTGGGCGTGGTGCAGCGCGTCGGCCACCTGGGCGACGACGTCGGCGGCGGTATGGAAGGGAATGCGCTCGCGTTCCTTCAGCATCTGGTGCAGCGACGGCCCTTCGAGCATTTCCATCGCGATATAGGCGGCGCCGCCTTCCTGGCCGACGTCGAAGATCGTCACGATGTTGGGATGGTTGAGCCGGCCCGCGGAGCGCGCCTCGCGCAGGAAGCGCGCGCGGATCTCGTCAGCCACGTCCGCCGGCAGCTCGGCGTGCAGCGTCTTCAGGGCGACCTCGCGCTCGATGAGTGGATCGACGGCGCGATACACGACCCCCATGGCGCCGCGGCCAAGCTCCCCCAAAATGCGGTACCGCCCGAGTGTCTTCAGTGCCAATGTCCGACCTTCCGTCTATATAACAGGATACCCGTTCCGGGTTTCAGTCTCCCAACAGCGGGAAGGCGCTCAGGGTTCCCGGCAGGCCGACCGGGGCTGCCGCCGCGACATGCGGCCGGCCGAGCTCGGCCAGCGAGGCGACGCCGAGCAGGCCGAGACACGCAAGGATCTCTTCTTCGAGGATTTCCAGGGCACGCACCAGGCCCGCCACGCCCGCGGCGGCGAGGCCGAGGCAGGGAAGGCGGCCCAGGCCCACGGTCTGCGCGCCAAGGGCGATGGCTTTCACCACGTCGGTGCCGCGCATGAAGCCGCCGTCCACCCAGACCTGGGCGCGGCCGGCGACCGCGGCGATGATTTCCGGCAGCACCGCGATGCTCCCCAGGCCGTGGTCGAGCTGGCGCCCGCCGTGGTTGGAGACGTACACCACTTCGACGCCATGCTGCACGGCGATGCCGGCGTCTTCGGCCGTGGCGATGCCTTTGAGGATCAGCGGCAGGTCGTGCTTGTCCTTGAAGCGCTTGACCTGGTCCCAGGAAAGCGCGGCCTGGTAGTCGCGGCCGGCAGCCGCGTCCGCACGCCAGGGTTTGACGAAGCGGCCGGCCAGGTCGCGCTCGCGCCGGCTGTACATCGCGACGTCCACCGTCAGGCAGAAGGCCGTGTAACCGTGCGCGCGGGCGCGGCGCACGTGTTCATCCACCCACACGTCGTCGCCACGCACATAGAGCTGGAAGAACCGCAGCGTGTCGGCGGCCGCGGCAGTCGCCTCCAGCCCCGGCTTGCAGACCGACGACAGCATCTGCGGCACGCCGAACTGCGCAGCGCCGCGCGCCGCCGCGGCGGCACCGCCCTCGACGAAGGATTCGAGGCCGCCGATCGGCGCCAGCAGCACCGGCAGGCGCATGCGCCGGCCGAGGACCGACGCCGTGGCGTCGATCCGCCGCATGTCGCGAAGCACGCGCGGCCGGAAGGCGATCGAGTCGAGCGCCTGGCGGTTGCGGCGCACCGTGGTCTCGGTCTCGGCGCCGCCGATCAGGTACGCCCAGGGCCCGGGCGGCAGGTTGGCGCGCGCGGCGGCGACGATTTCCTGCAGGGTGAGGATCTCTTCGGCGTGCGGTGCGTTCATGGCGATGCGTGACGCCGTGCTCAGGCGGCGCTGGGCTGGCTGAGCGTCTTCAGCATCTCCAGCACCGCCGCGTTGAAGATCTCCGGATATTCCAGGTGCGGCAGGTGCCCGCAGTTCGGGACCATCAGCAGCGAGCCGTTGCGCAGCGCCGCGGCGATGCGCTTCGCGTTGGTCTCGGGCGGCGTGCGCCGGTCCAGTTCGCCGGCGACGACCTTCGCCGGGCACGTCACCGCCGCCGCTGCGCGCGGCACGTCGACCGCCGCGAGCATGCGCGCCGCCTGCGCGTAGCCGTCGATATTCAGACCTTCGGCGCCCTTGATCCACTCGAGCACCTCGGCGCGCGTGCCGGGCGCGACCAGCTCGGCGGCGTCGTCCTCGCGCATCTTCCTGATGCCGAGCGTGGCGACGCGCTCGAGGCGCGCCGCGATGCGCTTCGCACGTTCTGCCTCGGGCGCCGAGCCCCAGCCGGCCGCGGGCCCGCCGAGCACGAGCGCGCGCACCCGTTCCGGGAACAGTCGTGCAAAGACGACGCCCGTGGGCGTGCCCCAGGAGTTGGTGGCGATGATGGCCGAGCGGATGTCGAGCGCGTCGAGCAGACGCGCCAGGGCGCGGGCATAGTCCTCGACGCTCGGCGCCTCGCCGGCGAGCGGCTTGGAGCCGCCGTAGCCGGGCGCGTCCCAGGCCACCACCCGGAAATGCTCTCCGAGCGGCCCGTACTGCAGGCGCCAGCCCGCCGAGGTCGAGCCGATGCCATGCAGCAGCACGAGCGCGGGCGCGTCCCGCCTGCCGGATTCGCGATAGGTAATCTCGGCGGCGGATTTCCGTTCGGGCAGCATGGTGGACCTCGCTTCGATCAGGTACGGGGCCAACTCTAGCAGGCGGCGTAAAATCGCGTGTTGCCCGCTTCCTGAAGCCCCATGCGCTCGTCCTCCCGCAGCAAGATCCTCCTCGGCGGCTTCGCCGCGGTCATCGTGCTCGCCATCGCCGGCAGCCTGTTCTACGGCGTGAAGAAGAAGCACGACCTGGAATCGAGCGCCACGGCGAGCGCTGCCGACGCCACGGCGCGGCTGCGCGAGGCGGCCGGCACCGCCCTCGATGCGCCGCAGGCTGCGGATCGCCTGCAGACGCACGCCGACGCGCTGGCGCGGCACCTCGAGCGCCTGCGCGCGGAGGACGTCTCGCGCAACAAGTCGCTGGCGGAGGCGGCGGAGCTCTACCTGGTCGACGTGCAGGCCATCCTGCGCGTGCAGGCCAACGCCGCGCGCGCGCTTGCCGCATCGCGCGCCAGCCGCCGCGCGCTTGCCGCGCACATCGAGCACGCCGAGGGCCGCGGCCCTGGCTGGATCCAGCGCGCGCTGGCGCTCAAGGAACGGGCCGAGCGCGACAATTTCGACTACCGCACGGCGCTCGGCGCGCTCGCCGCACTGTACAGGGCGCACCGCGATTCCCAGGACAAGCTGCGCGCCGCGGCGCCGGGCACGCCGTTCCTGGAGGAAGCGGCGCGCGCCCGCCTGCACCAGGCGGCGAAGGACGCCGAGGTGCAGGCCGAACAGGACCTCGAGCAGCTGCGGCGGCTGCCGATCGGCTGATGGCGCTCTGGAAGCGCTTCTGGCTGCTCGCCTCGGTGATCTGGGTCGTGGTTTGCGTGCTCAACGCCGCCACCATCCTCGCCTTCAGCGAGGGCGAGGAGGCGAAGGCGGTGCAGCCGCTTGCGCTGGCGATCGCCGTGCCGGCGCTGCTGTACGCGCTGCTCTGGCTCTACTTCCGCGTGCGGCGCAAGTAGTCGCCGACCATGCGCCCCGGCTCGCCCGTGGCGTAGGCCTGCTCGAAGGCGTCGATGCTTGCGGCCACGGCCTCGGCGAAGGGCAGTTCCTCGTAGGCGCGGTTCAGGCGTTTTTGCACGCGTATCGCTTCGGCGCCGCCGGCGAGGATGGCATCGAGCGCGTGGTCGACCTCGGCGTCCAGTCCCTGCACGGCCACCACGCGTTCCACCAGGCCCCAGCGCAGCGCTTCGGCGGCGTCGATCAGCTCGCCCGTGAGCAGCAGCCAGCGCGCGCGCCCTGCGCCCATCAGGCGCGGCAGCAGCGCCGCCTCGATCACCGAGGGGATGCCCAGGCGCACTTCGGGCATGCCGAAGCGCGCATGGTCGGCGGCGACGCGCAGGTCGCAGGCCGCCGCGAGCTCGAGGGCGCCACCGATGCAATAGCCGTTCACGCGGGCGATCACCGGCACCGGGCACTCGCGCACCGCCGTGATGCACCGGTGCAGCCGCGTGATGGCCGCGCGCGCCGTCGCCTGCGTGGCGGACCCCAGTTCGTGCACGTCGATGCCGCCGGAGAAGGCTTTGTCGCCCTCGCCGGTAAGCACCACGGCGCGCAGCCGCGCGTCGCCGGCGAGCTTGCCCATGGCTTCGGTGAGCTCGAGGATCGCCGCGGCGTCGAGCGCGTTCAGCTTCGCCGGATTGCCGAGGGTGATGCGCGCCACGCGCCCGCCGGCGCGCTCCTCGAGTGCGGTCTGGATGCGCTCGCCCACGCGCTCAGGCAACGGCGCGCTTGTTCGTTACCAGCGCCATTACGTATTGCTCGAGCTTGCGCGCGTCGGCATCGAAGCGGCGGATGCCGTCGGCGAGTTTTTCCACCGCCATGGCGTCTTCGTTGTGGCGCCAGCGGTAGCCGCGTTCGTCGAGCGAAATCCTCTCGAGGGCCTGCCCGGCTGCATCCTGCGGCGAAAGGCGGCGCGCGACTTCGCCCTGCGCCCGAGAGAGCTTTTCCAGCAAGTCCGGCGCGATGGTGAGCAGGTCGCAGCCGGCGAGCGCCAGGATCTGCCCGGTCTTCCTGAAGCTCGCGCCCATGACCTGCGTCGCGTAGCCGAATTTCTTGTAGTAGTGATAGATGCGCGTCACCGAGGCGACGCCCGGGTCCTCGGCGATCGGGATGTCCTCCACCTTCCTCGCCGCCTTGTGCCAATCGTAAATGCGCCCGACGAAGGGCGAGATCAGCGTCACGCCCGCGTCGGCGCAGGCGAGCGCCTGGGCGAAGGAAAACAGCAGCGTCATGTTGCAGTGGATGCGCTCGCGCTCGAGCCGCTCGGCGGCGCGGATGCCTTCCCAGGTGCAGGCGAGCTTGACGAGCACGCGCTCGCGCGCCACGCCCGCGGCCTCGTAGAGCTCGATGAAGCGGCGCGCCTTGGCGATCGAGCCCTTGGTGTCGAACGACAGGCGCGCGTCCACCTCGGTGGAAACGCGGCCGGCCATGTGTTTCAGGATTTCGCGGCCGAACAGGACAAACAGCCATTCCAGCGTCGGCGCGGTGGCACCCTGGCCGTGCGCCAGCGCCTCGTCGACCAGGGGGCGAAAGCGCGGGTCCTGCGCCGCCGCCAGCAGCAGCGAGGGATTGGTCGTGGCGTCCTGGGGTTGCCAGCGCGCCACGGCGTCGATGTCGCCGGTATCGGCGACCACGGTGGAATGGCGCTTGAGGGAATCGAGCTGGCTGGTCATTCGGATAGCTTACCCGCAGTAGGCTGGGCCCATGGCCCACCCTCTGATAACCGTTGCAGGTTTTTGAAAACAAAGCCTTTCCCCGTGCTTTATCCGGTAGTAGACTTTCGTTTTACGGCAGCCGTCGCGCGCGGGCAACAGATCGGCGCCGTCAAGGAGACGAGCAGTTGCGGGTCACCGATATCAAGAATCCCGACTATTTCCATAAAGTCGTCGATTGCCAGTGGGCGTGTCCCGCCCACACCCCGGTTCCCGAATACATCCGCTTGATCGCCGCAGGCCGGTACGCCGATGCCTACATGGTCAACTGGAAATCGAACGTCTTCCCGGGGATCCTCGGCCGCACCTGCGACCGCCCCTGCGAGCCCGCCTGCCGGCGCGGCCGCGTCGAGGAGGATAACCAGGCCAAGCCCGAACCCGTCGCCATCTGCCGGCTGAAGCGCGTCGCCGCCGATTTCAAAGGCGATGACATGAAAGGCCGCATGCCGAAGCCGGCGGCGAAAAAAAACGGCAGGAAGATTGCCTGCGTGGGCGCCGGCCCCGCCTCGCTCACGGTCGCGCGCGACCTGGCGCCGCTCGGCTATCAGGTGACCGTGTTCGACCAGGACCCGCGCGCCGGCGGCATGATCTGGTCGCAGATTCCGCGCTTTCGCCTGCCCGAGGAGGTGATCGACGAGGAGGTGGGCTACATCCTCGATCTCGGCGTCGAGTTCCGGGGCGGCGTGAAGATCGACTCCATGAAGAAGCTCATTGCCCAGGGCTACGACGCGATCTTTATCGGCTCGGGCGCGCCGCGCGGGCGCGACCTCGAGATCCCGGGGCGCAAGGCAGCGGCGAACAACATCCACATCGGCATCGATTGGCTCTCTTCGGTGTCCTTCGGCCACACCACGAAGATCGGCAAGCGCGTCATCGTCCTCGGCGGCGGCAACACCGCCATGGACTGCTGCCGCACTTCGAAGCGCATCGGCGGCGGCGACGTCAAGGTGATCGTGCGCTCGGGCTTCGAGGAAATGAAGGCCTCGCCCTGGGAGAAGGAGGACGCGCAGCACGAGGGCATTCCGATCCTCAACTTCCTCGTGCCCAAGGCGTTCCTGCACGCGAACGGCAAGCTCACCGGCATGAGCTTCGAGAAGGTGAAGGCGGTGTACGACGACAAGGGCAAACGCAGCCTGGTGCCGACGGGCGAGCCGGAGCAGACGTTCGAGTGCGACGACGTGCTGGTGGCGGTGGGGCAGGAGAACGCCTTTCCCTGGATCGAGAAGGATGCCGGCATCGAGTTCGACCAGTGGGGCCTGCCGGTGCTCGACAAGGCCACCTTGCAGTCGAGCGCAAGAAACGTCTTCTTCGGCGGCGACGCCGCCTTCGGGCCGAAGAACATCATCTGGGCAGTGGCGCACGGCCACGACGCCGCCATCTCCATCGACAAACTGCTCAATGCAGAGGACCTGCGCGAGCGCCCGGCGCCGAGCGTGAACCTGTTGTCGCAGAAAATGGGCATCCACGAGTGGAGCTACGACAACGAGATCGCCGGCGACGCGCGCTACAAGGTGCCCTGGCGCGACATCAAGTTGACGCTGAAGAACGTGAAGGCCGAGGTGGAGCTCGGCTTCGACGTTGCGACCGCCTGGAAAGAGGCGCAGCGCTGCCTCAACTGCGATGTACAGACGGTGTTCGCCTCGAAGCTGTGCATCGAGTGCGACGCCTGCGTCGACATCTGCCCGATGGACTGCATCTCGTTCGTCGCCAACGGCGAGGAAAGCGAGCTGCGCGCGCGCCTCAACGCGCCGGCGAAGAACCTGACGCAGGACCTGTACCTGCAGGACGGCCTGAAGACCGGGCGCGTGATGGTGAAGGACGAGGACGTGTGCCTGCACTGCGGCCTGTGCGCCGAGCGCTGCCCGACCGGGGCCTGGGACATGCAGAAGTTCCTGCTGGAAATGACCGACGCCGGGCCCGGCTGCCGCAGCCGCGAGAGGAAGGCGGCATGATGTCCATGAAGCGCATCGAGTCGCTGAACGACTTCGTCGTCAAGTTCGCCAACGTCAACGGCTCGGGCTCGGCCTCCGCCAACGAGCTGTTCGCCAAATCGTTCCTGCGCATGGGCATCCCGGTCAGCCCGAGGAACATCTTCCCCTCCAACATCCAGGGCCTGCCGACCTGGTACGAGGTGCGCGTCACGGAGAAGGGCTGGCTCGGGCGGCGCGGCGGGGTCGACCTGATGGTGGCGATGAACCCGCAGACCTGGAGCCAGGACGTGAAGGAGATCGAGCCCGGCGGGTACCTGTTCTACGACAACACCAAGCCGCTGCCGCCCTCGAAATTCCGCGACGACGTCAACGTCATCGGCATGCCGCTCACCGAGATCAGCAACGCCACCTTCACCGACGCGCGCGAGCGGCAGCTGTTCAAGAACATCATCTACGTCGGCGCGCTCTCGGCGCTCATGGACATCGAGCCCGGAGTGATCGCCGAGCTGATCGGCGAGCAATACAAGGGCAAGGAAAAGCTCCTCAAGCCCAATCTCAATGCCTTCCAGATGGGCTTCAACTACGCCGGCGAGAAGCTGAAGGGCATGCTCGGCCTGAAGGTGAAGCGCGCCTACGCGGTCGGCGACCGGATCTTCATGGAAGGCAACGCCGCGGCCGCGCTCGGCTGCGTCTACGGCGGGGCGACGGTGTGCGCCTGGTACCCGATCACGCCCTCGTCTTCCCTGGCGGAGGCGTTCACCCGCTACTGCCAGAAGCTGCGCGTCGACCCGGACTCCGGCAAGAACAAGTTCGCCATCATCCAGGCCGAAGACGAGCTCGCCTCGATCGGCATCGTCTGCGGCGCGGGCTGGAACGGGGCGCGCGCCTTCACCGCGACCTCCGGCCCCGGGATATCGCTGATGAGCGAGTTCGTGGGCCTCGCGTACTTCGCCGAGATTCCGGCGGTGATCATCGACGTCCAGCGCGGCGGGCCTTCCACCGGCATGCCGACACGCACGCAGCAGTCGGACGTCCTGAAGTGCGCCTACCTCTCGCACGGCGACACCAAGCACGTGCTCCTCTTTCCCGAGGATCCGCACGAGTGCTTCAATTTCGGGGCGCTGTCGCTCGATCTCGCCGAGCGGCTGCAGACACCGGTGTTCCTGATGACGGATCTGGATATCGGCATGAACCAGCGGCTGTGCAAGCCCCTGCAGTGGGACGACGCCCGCGTCTACGACCGCGGCAAGGTCATGACCGCCGAGATGCTGGATGGCGGCAAGGAATTCGGGCGCTACCTCGACGTCGACGGCGACGGCATCCCGTACCGCACCTATCCGGGAACGCACGAATCGAAGGGCGCCTACTTCACGCGCGGCACGAGCAAGAACCCCTACGCGGTGTACTCCGAGGCGGGCGCCGATTACGCCTACAACATGGAGCGCCTGCTGAAGAAGCACGACTTCGCCAAGACGCTCTTGCCCAAGCCGCTGCTGACGCCGGCGCGCGAGCCGGCGCGCTTCGGCTGCATCTACTATGGCTCGACCTCGCCGTCGATGCACGAGGCGCTGGAGGCACTGGCGGACAAAGGCATCTTCGTCAACGCGCTGCGCGTGCGCGCCTTCCCGTTCCAGGACGAGATCTACGACTTCTGCCAGTCGCATGCCAAGGTGTTCGTGGTGGAGCAGAACCGCGATGCGCAGCTGAAGACGCTGCTGGTCAACGAGGCGGGCGTCAACCCGGCCTGCCTGATTTCGGTGCTGCACTACGACGGCACGCCGATCACGGCGCGCTTCATCGCCAGGGAGATTTCCGAGATCGTGTCGGCCCTGAACGTGCGGCCGATCAAGAAGGACAAGGCCGCGTGACCTACGTACTGAAGCCCAAGCTGCACCACCCGATGCTGGCGAAGAACAAGCTGGGGTTTACCCGGCGGGATTACGAGGGGAAGGTGTCCACGCTGTGCGCGGGCTGCGGCCACGACTCGATTTCCGCCGCGCTGATCCAGGCCTTCTTCCAGCTCGACATCCAGCCGCACCGTGTGGCGAAGCTGTCCGGAATTGGTTGTTCTTCGAAGACGCCGGATTATTTTTTGGGGAATTCCCACGGGTTCAACACCGTGCACGGGCGCATGCCGTCGGTGCTGACCGGGGCGAACCTGGCGAACCGTGATTTGATTTATCTGGGCGTATCCGGCGACGGCGATTCGGCGTCCATCGGCCTGGGGCAGTTCGCGCACGTCATGCGGCGCGGCGTCAACATGACCTACATCCTGGAGAACAACGGCGTGTACGGCCTGACCAAGGGCCAGTTCTCGGCGACCGCGGACAAGGGCTCGAAGGCGAAAAAGGGCATGGTGAATGCCGATGCAGCGGTGGATACCGTGTCGCTCGCGCTGCTGATGGGCGCGACGTTCGTGGCGCGAAGCTTTTCCGGCGACAAGCAGCAGCTCACGCCGCTCGTCGAGGCGGCGATCTGGCATCAGGGGGCGGCGTTCATCGACGTGATCTCGCCCTGCGTCGCCTTCAACAACCACCCGGGCTCGACCAAGAGCTACGACTACGTGCGCGAGCACAACGAGGCGGTGAACCGCCTGGATTTCTGGCCCAGCCGCGACGCGATCACGGTGGATTACTCCGAGGGCGGCGTCATCGAGGTGCCGCAGCACGACGGCTCGATCATCAAGCTGCGCAAGCTCGACGCGGAGTACGACCCGTCGGACAAGATCAACGCGATTACCCACATCGCGCAGGCGGCGGCGAAGGGGGAGGTCCTCACCGGCCTGCTGTACCTGGCGCCGGACGCGGAGGACCTGCACCAGCACCTCAATACTTTTGAGGCGCCGTTCAACCGGCTCGGGGAGAAGGAGCTGTGCCCGGGTTCGGCCTTGCTTGACAAGATCAACGCCGGCTTGCGCTGAGCGGCGAGGGGCAGGACCGCCATGAGCCGCATCATCGACAAGCTCAAACAGGCCGAGCGCGGCGCGGCCAAGTTGCAACAGCAGACCGGGGAGTTGCGCGAGCGCATCGAGGGCGAGCGCGGCGCCGAGCAGACCCAGCAGGCCAGGATCATCGAGGAAAAACGCGGCCTTGACCTGGCGCGCGAGCGCCAGACCGCCGAGGCGGAGCTGCGGCGCATCGCGCACTCCCGGGCCGAGGCCGAGACCAAGGCAGCGCGGCTGATCGCCGACCGCGAGCGCGCCGAGGCGCATGCCTTGTCCGAGGCGCGCGCGCGCGAGCAGGCGGAGCGGCGCGCGACCGAGCTGGCCGAGGCGCGAAGGCGCCAGGAGGATGCCGCCGCGCAGCATGCGCGCGAGCGCGCCGAGGCCGAAGCCAAGGCCGCGGCGCTCATGCGCGAGCGGCTGTCCGCGGAGGAGCAGACCCGGCGCGGGGTCGCGGCGCGCGCCGACGCCGAGCGCCGGGCGCACGATTCCGCGCGCGAGCGCGACGCGGCGGAGAAAAAGCTCAAGCGCGAGATCGAGTCGCGCAGCGCTGCGGAAGCCGAGGCGACGCGCCTGGCCGAGGAGCGCAAGGCGATCGAATCGGCGGCGGAGGAACAGGCGCGGCGTAACGCCGAAGCCGAGCGCAAGGCGGCCCAGCTCGCCGAGGAACGCGCGCGGCGCGAGAACGAAGCGGCGCTGGCCGCGGCGGCGCGCGCCGAGGCGAGCGAGGCGGCGCGCGTCGTGGCGCAGGAGCGCGCGGCGGCGGAAAAGCGCGCCCTTGCCGCCACGCGCGAGCGCGAAGCCAAGGATGCGCAGGCCACGCACCGCGCGCAGGCGCGCGCGCAGGCCGAGCAGGAGGCTGCACGGCTCGCCGAGGAGCGCCACGAGGTCGAAGAGCGCGCCCTGGCGCAGGCGCGCGAGCGCGAGCAGACCGAAGCCACGGCGGCGGCACTCGCCGAGGAGCGGCAGCGCCTGGACCGGGCGGCCGAAGCGAAGGCGCGCGAGCGCGCGCAGGCCGGGGCGCAAGCCGCGGAAGCTGCGCAGCTGCGTGCGGTTGCCGAGCGCGAAGCGACGGGCGCGGCGCAGGCGCGCGCCGCAGCCGAGGCCGCAGCGGCGCAGCGCACGCTCGAGCACGAGGCGGCCGATGCCGAGCTGGCACAGGCGGCGCGCGACCGGGAGGCGGCGCAGACCGAGGCACTAATCGCAGTAAGTGCGAAGCACGCGGCCGAGCAGGCGGCGCGGCGCGCCGCCGGGGAGCGGCTCGCGGCGGAGCAGGCGGCGACGGCGCAAGCCGCGGCGCAGGCGCAGACCGAGGCGGCGCTGCGCGACGAGGCCGAGGCGCGCCGGCAGATGGACACCGAGCTCGAGCGTGCTCTGCGCACGCGTGCCGAAGTCGAGCGGCAGGCGGCGCAGGCCGCGCGGGCCCGCCACAAGGCGGAGGCGGGCGCCCGCGAGCAGGCCGCGGCGCGCGCCAAGACCGAGCGCGCGGCGGCTGCGACGGCCGCGGAGCGCGCCGAGCGCGAGCAGCGCGCAGCGCAGGAGTCAAGCGCCCGTGCCGGCGAGGAGGCGAGCGCCAAACGCAGCGCCGCTGAGCGCATGGCCTCGGAGCGTGCCCTGGCGGCGGCCGCCGAGGAGCATATTGCCGCGGACGCGCGGCGCGAAGCCGAAGCGCTGCAACGGCGGCAGCTCGACGGCGAGCTCGAGCGCGCGGCGCGCGAGCGCCTGCGCGCGGAGGAACGCGCCGCGCGGCAGGCGCGGGCGAGCGCCAAGGCGGAAGCGCACGCGCTCGAGCGCAGCCGCGCCCGGCACGAGGCCGAGCGCCGGGTCGAGGCGCGCGTCGCCGAGGCGCAGGCCGACACGGTGCGCGCCGAGCAGTTGGGGGAAGAACGTCATGCGCTCGACGCCGAGACTGCCGCGGCAAGGCTCAGGCACGGGCCGCGGCGCCCACGGCCGTGGCTTGTGATCGGATTTGCCCTGGCGGCGGCATTTGCAGTCGGCAACCAGATCGGTCCGCTGGGCAGCCGGGCGCCCGAGCCGGCGCCGGTTGCCGCATCGGCCACCGGGCCCGTCATGGCCGACCGCGGCGAACGCCGCTTCGAGATGCGCCTCGAGCGCGACGCACAAGCTTTCGGCGCCCGGGCGCAGGCGCTTCAGGGCGCGCGGGGGAAGGCCCCGCGCTGAAGCCGGGACTCGGGTTCTAGGAACTGCAGGACAGCGCCGAGCACCCGGCCTTGTGCCGCGCCCACTCCGGACGGCGCTCGGCGAGAGCGTCATTCTCCGGCAGCTCGTCGTACGGCCGCTCCAGCACTTTCATCAGCCGCTCCAGAACGGCAGCATCGCCTTCGGCAAGCGAGTCGATCGCCTGCTGCGCCAGGTAGTTCCTGGGAACGTACTTCGGGTTGACGCCGTTCATGCGCTGCGCCCGAGCGGCCGCAGATCCCCCATCGCGGGCAGCGCGCGCCAGATACCGGCGCAGCCACGCAGCCAGGCGCGCGACGTGCGCCGCCGGAGTCTCTGCGTAGAACGACCGCCGCAGCGGCGCGACCAGTTGCGCGTCGTCACCAGACTCAGTAACCGAAGAAAGTCCGCGGAAGAAAAGCGTGAAGTCAGTCTCCACGCCATTCAGCACCGCGAACAGCCCAGTGAGGAGATCCTCGTCGCCTTCCTGATCGAGCGCCGCCAGGCCGAGCTTCTGCGCCAAAGCGCGGCCGAAGCTCTCCTGGTAGACGTCGCCATAGAGTTCCAGCCCCGCTTCCAGATCCTCCTTGGGCATCAAAGGCAGCAGCGCCTCGGCGAACCGCGCCAGGTTCCACAGCGCGATCTGCGGCTGATTGCCGTAGCAGTAGCGCCGCTCCTCGGCGTCGGTGGTGTTCGGCGTCCACATCGGGTCGTAGCCCTCGAGCCAGCCGTAGGGGCCGTAGTCGATGGTCAAGCCGAGCACGCACATGTTGTCGGTGTTCATGACGCCGTGCACGAAGCCCAGGCGCATCCAGTCCGACATCAGGACCGCGGTCCGGCGGCAGATCTCGTGGAACCACGCTGTCAACGAACCAGCTTCCGGGAAGTGCCGGCGCATCACGTAGTCCACCAGCCGCTTCAGTTCCTCGGCCTCGCCATGCGCGGCATGGATCTGGAAATTGCCGAAGCGCAGGAACGAAGGCGCCACGCGGCACACCACCGCGCCGGGCTCGGCCTGCGGATTGCCGTCGTAGAACATGTCGCGGATCACGGATTCGCCGGTGCCGACCAAAGACAGGGCGCGCGTCGTCGGCACGCCCAGGAAATGCATCGCCTCGCTGCACAGGAATTCGCGCAGCGAGGAGCGCAGCACCGCGCGCCCGTCCGCGGTGCGCGAATAGGGCGTCAGGCCGGCGCCCTTCAGCTGCAATTCCTGCCGCGAGCCGTCGCGCGCGATCAGTTCGCCCAGGGTGATGGCGCGCCCGTCGCCGAGCTGTCCCGCCCAGACGCCGAACTGGTGGCCGCCGTAGCGCGCCGCATAGGGCTCCATGCCCGGCAGGACGCGGTTGCCCGCCAGCACCTCTGTGCCGGGGCCGGTGGCCGCCGGGCGGGCGAGCCCGAGCTGTTGGCCCAGGGCATCGGACCAGGCGAGCAGGCGCGGCGCCGCCACCGCCGTCGGCGCGACCCGCGTGTAGTTCGCCTTCAGCACCAGCCGCCGGGTGTTCAAAGCCGCGGCATCGGCCGGCAAATCGCGCACGAAGGTATTCTCGAACCGCGCGTCGCTCAGTTCGAGAAGCGCGCTGCCGCGAGGCGCCAATGCGGAATTCATGCGCCGATGCTAGCGCAGTTCCTGCTGCTACCATTCCGAACGACCATTGCGAGGAAAGGGGTGTGACGCCATGATTCGCGCGCTGCTAGTGGGAGCCTTGCTTGCCACCAGCGCACAGGCCCAGGACATCGCCCCGCGCATCGCCGGCACCATCGAGCTCACCGACGGCGACGTCCTGCTCGAAGGCAAGGACCGCAAGACCCGCCTGCCGGTCAACAGCGAAAACGTGTTCGAGGGCGACACGGTCACGACCTTCCCGAACGGCGAAATCCACCTGCAGATGGCCGACGGGGCTTCCCTCATCGTGCGCGAGAATTCCAAGATCACGATCGCCGAGTACGTCGCCGACGGCGGCGAGGGCGACCGCAGCCTGATCGAGCTCGCCAAGGGGGCGCTGCGGTCGATCACCGGCTGGATCGGACAGTACAACCGCTCGAACTACAAGATACGCACGCCGCTCGTCACCATCGGCGTTCGCGGCACCGACCACGAGCCCTCGCACCTCCTCGATGGCGATCCGCGCGGCGAGCCGGGGAGCTACGACAAGGTGAACGAGGGCCGCGCTTTCATGCAGGGCCCGGATGGAGTGGTCGAAGTGCCCGCGAACCGCGCGGTGTTCCGTGCGCGGGCGCGCGGCGCGCGGCCGCGGCTGCTCGCGTCGGTGCCGGCCTTCTTCAGGCCGGGACGGTTCGAACGGCGCTTCGTGGAACGCGCGCGCGGCGCGCGCAAGACGATCGTCGAGCGCCGCCAGGCGCGAAGGGAATTTCTGAGGCGCGAGCGGGGCGGGCGGCAGCTGCAACCCAACCGCTCGCTGAAGGATGCGCCGCGCCGCGAGCTGCGCAAGGCCGAGCGGCCGCCGCGCCCGCAGGCCCAGGAGCGCCGCGAGCGCCGCCGCTCAGCGCGTGACCAGCGCCAGTAGCTGGTCCATCGTCTGGTCGGCCCAGAACTCAGGATCCTTGTCGATCTCCGCCTCGCCCTTCGCGACGACGTCCTTCGCCACCTTCCGGCGTTCGCAGTAGCCGCGCCAGAACTGCTTCACTTCTTCGGAGGACATGTTCATGGGGGGAATTCTGTCCTGCTACACTGCAGGCTGGCAACCACGAAAGGAGGTGATCCAGTGAGAGACGACCAAGGCACCACCGGCAGGCTGGACTCCGCAACCGGATCATTTCGCGGTCAAGGGAGCATCGCCAGCTGACAAGCCGGCCGTGCCTTAACAGCAGGAAAAGCGCCCCGGGCGGGATACCGACCGGGGCGTTTCATTTCAGGGGCTTACTTCCAGGGCAGGCGCCCCGGCTTGGCCGGCGCGACGGGCTTCACGGGCTGCTTGGGCTTCTTCTTCTCGCGGTTGCTGCGCTGCGTTCCCTTGGGCATTCGAGTACTCCTTGTCAGTGGCGCATTATCCGCCAGATGGGCGCCGCATGAAGCTCGGTCGGCACGACCTGGAACAAATCACGTCGGCGACGCTGGCGCACTACGGCCAGCGCGTGGACGATTTCCGGCGCGGCACGAAGGACCACGACGTCAGCCAGAACGTCGCCGAATTGCTGCGCCACATCGAGGGCGCGCCGCCGTTTCGCATACTCGATCTGGGCTGCGGGCCGGGCAGGGATCTGAAGACGTTCAAGGACCTGGGGCATGCGCCGGTCGGCCTCGAAGGGCTGCCCGCGTTTGCCGGCATGGCGCGCGCGGCAACCGGCTGCGAGGTGCTGGAACAGGATTTCCTCGCGCTCGATCTGCCGCCGGCGAGCTTCGACGGCATCTTCGCCAACGCCTCGCTCTTTCACGTGCCCACCCAGGAGCTGCCGCGTGTGCTGCGGGAACTGAAGCGCGCCCTCAAGCCGCGCGGCGTGCTCTTCTGCTCGAACCCGCACGGCGGCAACGAGGAGGGCTGGAACCGCGGCCGCTACGGCGCGTTCCTCGACTGGGAAACGTGGCGGGCATTCGCCGCCGGCGCCGGGTTCGCCGAGTTGAACCACTACTACCGCCCTGCCGGACTGCCGCGCGAATCGCAGCCCTGGCTGGCGAGCAGCTGGCGCGCGTGACGCTGATGCCGAAGGGCGGCATGCCGCCGCGGGTAAGCCTCAGGACCTGATCACGCGCCGGGCTCGTCCAGCCGCAGCACCTGCCAGAGCACTTCCTCGAGCATCTTCTTGCTGTAGGGCTTGGTGACGTAGCCGTCGGCGCCCAGGCCGAGCCCGCGCTGGACGTCCGTCGGATCGTCCTTCACGGTCAGCATGACGACGGGTAATAGGGCGTGCGTCGGGTGGCTGCGCAGGCCGGCGAGGATATCGAAGCCGTCGCCGTCCGGCAGCAGGATATCGAGCAGCAGCAGGTCGGGCGCCTCGTACCTGTTCAACGATTCCTGCAGCGCGCCGGCCGAATCCGCGGCGCGCGACGCGAATCCCGCCAGTTTCACCCGCAGCTGCGCGAGCGCCAGCTGGTCGGGGTCGTCCTCGACGATCAGCACCACGGTCTCCGCGGGCGCCTTGCTCGAGGGTGGCCGGTTCTTGATGCGCTCGGTCGCGAGGTACACGCCCTTGCGCGTAAGCGCGCTGTCGGCGGCCTGCGCGTCCCGCGCGAGCCGCGCCCGGTCCTCGGCGATCAGCTGCGGCAGCTTGAAGCCGCCGGTGAAATCGAGGTCGTGCACCGCCTCGTCCGCGCGCGATTCGACCAGGCCGAGCTCCTCGAGCTCGGCCAGCCACTCGAGGATCAGCTGGTTGGAATAGCGGCGCAGGTAGCCGCGCAGCACGTCGGCGTGCATCTCGGTGTCGAGCATGCCGAGGATGCGCCGGTAGGCAGCGGGCACCGCGTGGTCCTCTTTTTCCCACGCGCGACGCCCCGATGTGGACAGGCGATAGATGTGACCGGCCATGCGGCAGACTATAGGCGCTTGCGCGCCTCAGTTCCTGACGAAAAGCGTCACCAGCGGCTGCGGCCCGCGCTGCGCGCTCCAGTGGCCGTGCACCGCGGCATCGAAGGTCTCGCCGGCGGGCAGCGTGTCCGCCGAATAGAAATGTTCGCCGGGCTTGAAGACGCGAGCGCCGCCGTCGCGCAGCCCGATCTCCATCTCGCCCTCGAGGATGAACACCCACTGCGGAGCCGGCGTGCAGTGCCAGTCGCTGCGAAAGCCCACGGGACTGCGCCGCAGCTGGTAACCCGCGCCCGGGTACACTGGGGAAAGCAGGGTCTGCGGCGTGCCCTCGGTGAGCAGCACTTCTTCCTCGCGGAAGCGGGCGCGGCCGTCGCGATCCGTGAACAGCACCACTTTGACGAATGTGCGCATGGCGACACTTTAACGGAGAGGCGGCGTGAAAATCTGCGTATTCGGCGCCGGCGCGGTGGGCGGTCATTTTGCTGCGCAACTGGCGGCCGCGGGGCACGACGTGTCGGTCGTCGCGCGCGGCGCGCACCTCGTGGCGATGCGCCGCAACGGCCTCACCCTGCTCAAGGGCGAGCGGCGCATCGTGGCGCGGGTGCACGCGGCGGAGCACGCGGCGGACCTCGGCCGCGTGGACTGCGTGCTCGTGGCGCTGAAAGCCACCGGCCTCGGCGCGCTCGCGGCCGGCATCGGTCCGCTGCTCGGACCCGACACGGGCGTGGTTTTCGCGCAGAACGGCATTCCCTGGTGGTACGCGCAGGGGCTCGCTGGCCGGCCGCCACCACCGGCCGAGCTGCAGCGGCTCGACCCGGGCGGGGCGCTGGCGCGTGCGGTGGCGCCCCACAGGGTGATCGGCGGGGTGATCTACTCGGCCAACGAAGTGGTCGAGCCTGGGGTGGTGCGCAACAACGCACCGCAGCGCAACGTGCTGGTGCTGGGCGAGCCCGACGGCAAAGCCTCCGGCCGTGTTGCCGCATTGCGCGCGGCGCTCGAGCAGGCCGAAATCCAGGCGCCGGTCGAAACCGATATCCGCCGCTCCGTCTGGGCGAAGCTCCTCATCAACGTCGGCAGCTCGGCGATCGGCGTCGTGACCGGCGAGTCGGTGAAGGAGGCGATGGCCGACCCGGCACTCGCCGAGCTGCGGCGGCGCGTGCACGACGAGGCCAAAAGGGTGGCGCAGGCGCACGGCGTCGACACCGAGGGTGCACCGCTGCCGCCGCCGCACCAGTCCGGCGGCCCGCAGCACAAGACGTCGATGCTGCAGGACTACGAGCGCGGCCGGCCGATGGAGATCGACGCCATCCTCATGGCGCCGCTCTGGTTCGCGCGCGCCGCCGGCGTGGCGGCGCCGGCGCTCGAAGCCCTGGCGGCGCTCGCCGCCCACAAGGCGCGGGCCAAAGGCCTGGCCTGAAAATAAAAAGGCCCGCTCGCGCGGGCCTTTCGTCTGTACGGTGGGCCGATGGCCCACCCTACGGCACTACATCGGCTTGATGTTCGTCGCCTGGTCGCCTTTCGGTCCCGTGGTGACGTCGAAAGAGACCTTCTGGCCGTCCTTCAGGCTCTTGAAGCCCGAACCCTGGATCGCGGAAAAATGCGCGAACAGGTCCTTGCCGCCGCCGTCCGGGGTGATGAAGCCAAAGCCCTTCGCGTCGTTGAACCACTTGACTGTTCCTGTTGCCATGTCGAATTGCCTCTCAGTAAAAATTAACGGGTCACGGGCTTTCGCCCACTGCCGGAACACCAAGTAGAAGACGCGGGAAGAACAAGTGCCTGCGGAACTGCTTGAGGAAACCAGCGGCGCGGATTATACATGAACGTGTTTCGCGTCAAGCGCGGCCGCGGAGCAGAAGGTAGACTAGCTGCGGTGAGCCAGAACGACGCCCGGCCGGTCATCCTCGCGGTAGACGACGCGGAAGACCTTCTTGCCCTGATCGGCAAAGCGCTTGCCGGCAATTACGAGGTGAAGCTTGCCACCGACGGCGGCGAGGCGCTGACGCTCGCCGCGGCGGCGCCGCAGCCCGACCTGATCCTGCTCGACGTCGAGATGCCGGGCGCCACCGGCTTCGAAATCTGCCTGCTGCTCAAGGAGGACCCGGCCACGGCGCACATCCCGGTGATCTTCCTCACCGGCCGCGTCGAGCCCGCCGAGCAGCTCGAAGGGCTCGACGCCGGCGCGGTGGACTATCTCACCAAGCCGATCAATGCCAAGCTGCTGCTGGCGCGGGTGCGCATCCACCTCGCGCTCGCCGGCCGCCAGGCGGCGCTCGAGCGCGAAGTGCAGCAGCGCACCGCGCAGCTCGAGGACGCGCGCTCGCAGCTCATCCGGCGCCTGGCGCGCGCCATGGAATTCCACGAGAGCGCCGCCGCCGGCAACCGCGTGGCGCGCATCAGCCAGTACGCCAGGCTCATCGCCCAGGCCGCCGGCATGAAGCCCGAGGTCGCCGAGCTGCTGCAGAAAGCCTCGCCGCTCTACGACATCGGCAAGATGGGCGTGCCCGCTGAAGTTCTGCGCAAGCCTGGAAAGCTCTCGGCGCCCGAGCTCGAACGCGTACGGCGCCACCCACAGCTCGGCGCCGAGATCATCGGCGAGCACCAAGACCCGGTGCTGGCGCTCGCCGCCAAGCTCGCGCTCACGCACCACGAGCGCTGGGACGGCACCGGCTACCCCAAGAAGCTCAAGGGCAACGACATTCCCTGGCCGGGCCGCGCCATGGCGCTGGTCGACGCCTTCGAGTCCATGACCACCACGCAGTTCTACCGCCAGAAGCCATTAACTATCGACGAGGCGGCGAAGCTGATCAAGGACGGCTTCGGCACGCAGTTCGATCCCTCGCTTGCCGAGGCCTTCGCCAAGGCGCTGCCGATGATGCGCAAGGTGCGCGACGCTTATTCCGACGCGCTCGGCGACCTGATCAATCTGGACTTCAGCCCGACGCGCAACGCGCCGGCGGCCGCGGCCGCGGAGGCGCCGCCCAAGGCGGCGCCGGCCAGAGCGGCACCGGCCAAGCCGGACGTCGCCGCCAAGGCGGCCGCCGCGGTGGCGGCGGCCAGGGCCAGGCTTCGGGCCAAGCGCTAGCGACCTCGCTTGCCGCAAGCCCGCTCCGCTTCGACCGCAGCGCTGACGCTCCTCGCGCTCGGCGTCGTCTACGGCGACATCGGCACCAGCCCGCTGTATGCCGTGCGCGAAACCTTCGCCCCGGGGCACGGCATCCCGCTCACCGACGCTGCCGTGCTCGGCGGCCTGTCGACGATCTTCTGGATCCTGATGATCGTCGTGTCGCTGAAATACGTGACGCTGGTGATGCGCGCCGACAACAAGGGCGAGGGCGGCATCATGGCGCTGCTCGCGCTCGCCTCGCGCGCCTTGCGCGGGCACGCGCGCTGGCGCGCGCCGGTGATGCTGGCGGGCGTGATCGGCGCGTCGCTGTTTTTCGGCGAGGCAGTGCTGACGCCGGCGATCTCGGTGCTCTCGGCGGTCGAAGGGCTGTCGCTCGGCGCGGCCGGCGCCGAGCGCGACCTGGTGCCGCTCGCCGCCGGCGTGCTGGCGGCGCTGTTCCTCATGCAGCGGCACGGCACCGGGGCGGTCGGTGCGCTCTTCGGCCCGGTGTGCGCGCTGTGGTTCGCAACGCTCGGCGCGTCGGGCATCTGGAACATCGCGCAGAACCCTGCGGTGCTCGGCGCGCTCAACCCGGTGCACGCGCTCGGCTTCGTCACCGGCTACGGCGCCAGCTCGTTCGTGGTGCTCGGCTCGGTGCTGCTCGCCATCACCGGCGCCGAGGCGCTGTACGCGGACATGGGCCACTTCGGCAAGAAGGCGGTGCGCATCGCCTGGTTCGGGATGGTGGCGCCGGCGCTGGTGCTCAACTATTTCGGCCAGGGGGCGCTGCTGATGCGGGACGCTACGGCGATCACCAGCCCCTTTTACCTCGCGTTTCCGCCCTGGGCGCTGTACCCCATGGTGGCGCTCGCCACCGCGGCGACGGTGATCGCCTCGCAGGCGACAATTTCCGGTGCCTTCTCGGTGACGCAGCAGGCGATCCAGCTCGGTTTCCTGCCGCGCATGAAGATCCTGCACACCTCGGCCAGCACCGCCGGGCAGATCTACGTGCCGGCGGTGAACTGGATCCTGTTTGCCGCGGTGCTGGGCGCGGTGGTCGGCTTTGGCTCCTCCGAGCGGCTGGCCTCGGCCTACGGCGTGGCGGTCATGGGGACCATGATGGCGACGACGATCCTCACCTTCTTCGTCATCCGCTTTGGCTGGGGCTATCCGCTGTGGCTGTGCGCAGCCGCGAGCGGCTTCTTCCTGGCGATCGAGGCGACGCTGTTCTCCTCGGCGCTGCTCAAGGTGCCCGACGGCGGCTGGCTGCCGCTCGTGCTCGGCGTCATCGCCTGCAGCCTGATGCTCACCTGGCGGCGCGGGCGGCTGCTGGCGCGCGTGCGCCTGTCCACGGTGCCGCTCAAGCGGCTGCTCGAATCGCTGATGCGCGAGCCGCCGGTGCGCGTTCCGGGCACGGCGGTGTTCCTGACCACCAATCCGGACTCGACGCCGCCGGCACTGCTGCACAACCTGAACCACAACAAGGTATTGCATGAGCGCGTGGTCTTCCTCACGATCGAGGTTGGCGACGAGCCGATGGTGAGCGCCGAGCAGCGCATCGAGCTCGAGCTCCTGGAACAGGGCTTCTGGAAGATGACGCTGCGCTACGGATTCATGCAGAACCCGGACGTCGCCCACGATCTGACCACCACCAGCCGCCGCCTCCTGGAATTCGACATGATGACCACTTCGTTCTTCCTCAGCCGCCAGACGCTGGTGCCGGCGGAGCGCGGGCCGCTGGTTGCGCGCTGGAGTGAGCGCCTGTTCACCGCCCTGTCGCGCAACGCCGGCAGCGCCGCGGACTACTTCAACCTGCCCGTCAATCGGGTGATCGAGCTCGGCACCAAGGTGCAGCTCTGATGATCAGCGCCATCGGCTTCCTGGTCGTCGGCGGGCTGATGCTCGCCATGGGCCTGCTGTCGCCGTTCATGCGGCGCCTGCCGCTGACGATGGCGATCGTCTATCTGGCCGTGGGCATGATCGTCGGCCCGACGGTGCTCGGCCTGTTCCACTTCAACCCGCTCAAGGAGTCGGCGGTGCTCGAGGTGCTGACCGAAGCGGCGGTGCTGGTCTCCTTGTTCGCCGCGGGCGTGAAGCTGCCGGCGCCGGTGACCTGGGCGCGCTGGCGCTCGCCGGTGCTGCTCGCGTTCGTGTCGATCGCGATCACGGTCATCCTGGTCGCCGCCTTCGGCTATTACCTGCTCGAGCTGCCGCTGGGCGCCGCCCTGCTGCTCGGCGCGATCCTTGCGCCCACCGATCCGGTGCTCGCGGGCGACGTGCAGGTGCGCCACGCCGAAGACCGGGACCGGCTGCGCTTCAACCTCACCTGCGAAGCCGGCATGAACGACGGTAGCGCGTTTCCCTTTGTGATGCTGGGCCTGGGACTCCTCGGCCTGCACGAGCTGGGCGCGCTCGGCCTGCGCTGGGTGCTGGTCGACGTGCTCTGGGCGACGGCAGGCGGGATCGCCCTCGGCGTCGCCGGCGGCGTGGCGATCGCGCATCTCGCCGCCCGGCTGCGGCGCGCCGACCCCGACAGCGAGCGCTACGACGACATGATCGGCCTGGGCATGATCGGCGCGGTCTACGGCCTCGCGGTACTGGCCCAGACCTGGGGATTCCTGGCGGTGTTCTTCGCCGCGGTGGCACTGCGCCAGACCGAGCTCGGCCTGGCCGGCGCGCCGGCGCCGGAACCGACCGCCGGCGACGACGCGCCGCCGATCGCGCAGGTGAGCGTCGATTCGCTGGTCTTCAAGGAGCACCTGGAGCGGCTCTCCGAGATCCTGCTCGTGCTGCTGATCGGCGGCACGCTGTTTCTGGATTCGTGGAGCTGGCGCGCGGTGAGCCTGGCGCTGTTCGTGTTCGTCGTCGCGCGGCCGCTGAGCGTGCTCGCCGGACTGTCGGGCACGCGCACGCCCTGGCCGATGCGCGGCATGATCGGCTGGTTCGGCGTGCGCGGCATCGGTTCGCTCTATTACCTGATGTACGCCATCGAGCACGGCTTGCCGGAGCCGCTCGCGCTCGAGTTGATCCACCTGACGCTCATCGTCGTGACGCTGTCGATCGTGATGCACGGTTTGAGCGTGAAGCCGCTGATGCTGGGCTACTGGCACGGACGCAAGACGGCATGACGATCCGCACGCGCCTGTTCGCCGCGCTCAACGCGCGCGCCTTCTACGGCTGGACCATCCTCGCCGTGGCCGGCTTGGGATTCTTCGCCAGCGGCCCGGGGCAATCGCACACCTTCAGTGTGTTCGTCGGTCCCATCGGCAGGGACCTCGGCCTGTCGAAAACTGCGATCGCCGGGGCTTACGGCATCGCCACCCTGGTCGCCGCGTTCCTGCTGCCGAAGATGGGCCGGCTCGTCGACCGCTACGGTGCGCGGCGCATGACCAGCGTCGTTGCACTGCTGCTCGGTGTCGCCTGTGTCGCTTTCGGCGCGGTGGGCGGCCTCGTCACGCTCGCCCTCGGCTTCGGCGCGCTGCGCTTTCTCGGCCAGGGCTCGCTCATGATGAACTCGGCGAACATGGTCGCGCAGTGGTTCAGCCGCAAGCGCGGCTTCGCCACGGGCCTGATGTCGCTCGGCTTCGCCGCCTCGATGGCCGTGCATCCGCCGCTCGGCCAGTTCCTCATTGCGCAGCTCGGCTGGCGCTGGGCATGGGTGATCCTCGGGCTCACGACGTGGCTCATCCTGCTGCCGCCGGTGCTGCTGCTGGTGATCGACAAGCCCGAGGACCAGGGGCTGCGCCCCGACGGCGACGCCGCCGCCGCGGCGAGCGCGCCCGCGGCGGCGATCGACGGCCTGGATCTGCCCGCGGCGCTGCGCACGCCGACTTTCTATCTCCTTGCCGCCGGCTGGTTCGCGATGGCGATGCTGGTGACCACGCTGCACTTCTACCAAGTGTCGATCCTCACCGCGCAGGGCGTGGCCGCCGCGATCGCGGCGCGCGTGTTTCCGGTCTCGGCGCTGGTGCTCGCGGTGTCGATGCCGCTCGTCGGGCGCATGTTCGATCGCGTGCGCACGCGCTACGTGTTCGCCGCGGGCCTCGTGGTGATGGCGGCGGCGCTCGTCGGCGTGACGCTGGTGAGCGATCTCGCCAGCGCCATCGCCTATGCTGCGCTCTTCGGCCTCAACAACGCCTTCAGCCTCACCCTGTTCGGCTACCTGATGCCGCGTTACTTCGGGCGCAAGCACGTGGGAACCCTGCAGGGCACGGGGCAGATGGTGGCGGTGGTGGGCGCCTCGCTCGGCCCGCTGCCGGTGGGCTTCGCCTTCGACTACCTCGGCAGCCCGACGCTCGTCCTGCGCCTGCTCGCGCTCATCCCGATCGCCTGCGCGCTCGCCGCCGCGCTTTACCTGCGCACGCCCAAGGGCGTGTCCCATCCCGCGCACCTGGAGTGACCATGGCCCACCTCGACATCGCCCCCGGCGAAGCCCTGTACTACGAATACGACGCGCCCGGCGCCGCAGGCGCGACGTACGTGTTCGTCAACGCGCTCACCGGCAACACCGGCACCTGGCAGCACGCCGAGATCGGACCGGCGCTGCGCGCTGCCGGCTATGGCACGCTGGCGTGGAACTTCCGCGGCCAGGCGCAGACGCGCTTCGGCGCGGACACCGCGCTCACGCCGAAGCTCGTGGTCGAGGACCTGAAGCGGCTAGTCGCGCAGATCAAGCCGCCGAAGCCGATCGTGGTCGGCCTGTCGATCGGCGGCCTGTTCGCGGCGCAGGCGGTGCTCGCCGGCATGCCCGCCGCAGCGCTGGTGCTCATCAACACGCTGCGCAAGCCCGGCGTGCGCCTGGAATGGATCAACCAGGCGACGGCGGCGCTGGCGCGCGCCGGCGGCACGCGCCTCATCATGGAGGCGAACCTGCCGCAGCTCGTCAACCCGGAGCAGCTCGCGGCGATGCGCGCGGGCGTATTCGCCGCTGAGCCCTATCAGCCGATGGACCGCGCCGACGGACTGTACCGCCTGATCGAGGGCTCGCTCGCCACGGACTGGAATTTCCCGTGGGAGAAGCTGAAGCTCCCGGTGTTGTCGATGACCGGGCTGCACGACCGCGTGTTCTACGTGGCGGCGGACGTGGAACAGCTCGCCGCGCGCATCGCGGGACTGAAGCGCATCGAGTTCCGCGACGCGGGCCACCTGATCCCGATGGAGCGCCCGCAGGCCTTCGCGCGCGCGCTGCTCGAATTCACGCGCCGCGACGGGTAGGCACGATGGCGGCCGTGGTCGACCTGCGCAGCGACACCGTAACGCGCCCCTCGGCGGGCATGCGCCGCGCCATGGCCGAGGCCGAAGTCGGCGACGACGTGTTCGGCGACGATCCCACGGTCAACCGCCTGCAGGCGCGCGCGGCGGAGCTCTTCGGCTTCGACGCGTCGCTGTTCTTTCCCACCGGCACGCAGTCCAACCTCGCCGCGCTGATGAGCCACTGCCAGCGCGGCGAAGAGGTGCTGGTGGGCATGGAAGCGCACACCTACCGCTACGAGGCGGGCGGCGGTGCGGTGCTCGGCTCGATCCAGCCGCAGGCGATCGTCAACCGGCCCGACGGCACGCTCGACCTCAAGGAAATCGAGGCCGCCATCAAGCCCGACGACCCGCACTTCGCCAGGACGCGGCTGCTGGCGCTGGAAAATACGATCACCGGGCGTGTCATTCCGCGCCAGTACTTCGGCGAGGCGCTGGCGCTGGCGAAGCGACGCGGATTGTCGACCCACCTCGATGGCGCGCGCATCTTCAACGCCGCCGTCAAGCTCGGCATGCCGGTGAAGGAACTGTGCCACGGCTTCGATTCGGTGTCCTCGTGCCTGTCCAAGGGCCTGGGCGCCCCCGCGGGTACGATGCTCCTCGGCTCGAAGGACTTCATCGCGCGCGCGAAGCGCGCGCGCAAGATCCTCGGCGGCGTCATGCGCCAGGCGGGCGTGCTCGCCGCGGCGGGGCTGTACGCGCTCGAGCACAACGTCGAGCGCCTGGCCGAGGACCATGCCAACGCCGAGCGCCTGGCGAAGGGCATCGGCGCAGCCGCGCCGCAGTCGAACATGGTGTTCATCGATTCGGCCCCCGGCCTCGCAGAGCACCTGGCCAAGCACGGCATCAGCGTGCTGCCGGGGGCGCGCCTGCGCCTCGTGACCCACCTCGACGTCGACGCGGCGGGCATCGAACGGGCGATCGCCGCGTTCAAAAGCTTTAAATAGGGACAGTCCCTATTTGCGTAGGGCGATAAGCAGTCCGGCGAGCGCGACGGCGCAGAACGCGGCGCCGGCGAAGAACGTGGCGCCGGCGCCGTACGCAGTCCATAGCCAGCCGGCCAGCACACTCGCCGCAAGTAGCGCCGCCCCCGAGATCAGGTGGAAAACCCCAAAGGCGGTGCCGCGCAAGTCGGGTGGCGCCGCATCGGCGACGAGCGTAGAGAGCAATCCTTGCGTGAGGCCCATGTGCACGCCCCAGAGCACGATCCCGGCGCCGAGCGCCGCCACCGAGGCGAAGGCGCCGATCGTCAGGTCGGCGGCGATCAGGGCGGCGAGGCCCCAGACCAGCAGCGCGCGCCGGTGGCCGTGGTCGGCCGCCACGCCCGCCGGGTACGAGACCGCCGTGTAGACGACGTTCATGACGACGAGCACCAGCGGTACCAGGGCGAGCGCGACGCCGAGCTCCTGCGCACGCAGCAACAGAAACGCCTCAGAGAAGCGCGCCAGCGTCAGCACCGCGCCGAGCGCGACGATCGCCCAACAGCGGGTGCCCAGCGAGCCGAGGGCGGCGCGCGCCAGGGGATT
>JAOTWE010000348.1 GCA_029863065.1 Betaproteobacteria bacterium | reverse complement strand
TGCGCGGCGGCGATGCGCTCCACCAGTAGCCGGAAATCGGCGTCGCTCGCCAGCGGCATGTTGGGAATGCGGATGCGGCTGATGTGGTTGGTGACGCCCTCCGGGCGCATGGCGTCGAACTCGGGCTGCACCACGGTATTGGTGGAGGGCACGAGCACCGCGAACTTGCGGCGCCAGCCGAGGGCGTCGGTCATGCGGCGCGGCCCTGCAATGCGAGCACGCCGGAGCGCCCGGGCACCGGCCCGTACAGGACTTCATGCACCGGCAGCGAGCGCGCCTCGCGTGTCGCGGTGAGCTCGCGCAGCGCCACGATCTCGTAGCCCTGGCGCGTCCAGCCTTCGAGCAGCGCCTCGAACGCGGGCAGCAGCTTCGCGCCCTCGAGCTCGGCGTGCGCCGTGAAGACGTGATCGGCACGAGGGGAAACGGTCAGTGCCAGGATGTCCCGCGCCGCATCCGCCGGCGTGCGTCCGTCCACGCCCACCAATTCGTCGAGCGTCGGCAGCGTCGTGGGCCACTGCGCGCAGGTGAACACTTCGCCTGCCATCGCCGGCCGAAACGGGCCGTGCCCGCGCGTATCCGATGCGTAGGCGAATGCGTGCCGGTCGAGGTAGCGCAGCGCGTGCGCGTTGGTCTGCCAGCCGGCCGCGCCGTAAACGAGGGGTGCCTTGCCGAAGACCTCGCTGAACCGGGCGCAAGCGGCATCCAGCTCGCGCTCTGTCCAGGGCGCATCCGCCCCGGCGACGAAATCCTGCCAGCGCACGTGGTCCCAGCAGTGCACGCCGACCTCGAAGCCGGCGTCGCGCGCCGCGCGCAGCTCGGCGGCGCAGCGCCGGCCGATGTCCGGCCCCGGGAGCAGCGTGCCGTAGAGGAGCGTCTTCAGCCCGTAGTGCTCGAGCACCGAGGTGCGCGCCACCTTGCCGACGAAGCCGCGGCGGAACACGCGCCGGATGGCGCGGCCGGTGTGGTCGGGACCGAGGCTGAACAGGAAAGTCGCGCCGGCGTCGCGCGCGTGCAGCGCGGCGGCGAGCCGCGGCACCCCCTCGCGGCTGCCGCGGAAGGTGTCGACGTCGATCTTCAGCCCGAGCTTCACTCCACCAGGCGGCGGGCGTCGGCGACGTGCTGGCGATAGCTCTCGAGGATGCGGGTGAGCGCGTCGCGCAGGCCGACGCTGGGCGCCCAGCCGAGGTCGGCGCGCGTGCCGTCGATATTGGGGCTGCGGTTCTGCACGTCCTGGTAGCCCGCGCCGTAGTAAGTGCCGGAGCTGGTCTCGACCAGCTTGACACGCTTTGCGGCGTCGCGATACTCGGGAATTGCCGCCGCGAGCTCGAGCAGCGTCTGCGCCAGCTCCCTCACCGAGCAGTTGTTCTGCGGGTTGCCGATGTTGTAGATCTTGCCGTCGGCGATGCCGTTGGGATTGTCGAGGATCTTCATCAGCGCGTCGATGCCGTCGTCGATGAAAGTGAAAGCGCGGCGCTGCGCACCGCCGTCGACCAGCTGGATGTCCTCGCCGCGCGCGATGTGGCCGAGGAACTGGGTGACGACGCGCGAGCTGCCTTCCTTCGGCGTGGAGATCGAGTCGAGGCCCGCGCCGATCCAGTTGAACGGCCGGAACAGCGTGAAGCGCAGCCCGTGCTGCGCGCCGTAGGCCCAGATCACCCGGTCCATGAGCTGCTTGGCGCAGGCGTAGATCCAGCGCGTCTTGTCGATCGGCCCCAGCACCAGGTCGGTCTTGTACGGGTGGAATTCGGCGTCGCGGCTCATGCCGTAGACCTCGGAGGTCGAGGGGAACACCAGCCGCTTGCCGTACTTCACGCAGCTGCGCACGAACGGCAAATTGGCCTCGAAATCGAGCTCGAAAACCCGCAGCGGATCCTGGACATAGGTAGCAGGCGTGGCGATCGCCACCAGCGGCACCACGACGTCGCTCTTGCGGATGTGGTACTCGATCCACTCCTTGTTGATGGTGATGTCGCCTTCGAAGAAGCGAAAGCGCTTGTCAGGGAGCAGGTCCTCGATGCGCTCGGACTGCATGTCCATGCCGTACACCTCCCAATCCGTAGACGCCAGGATGCGCGC
>JAOTWE010000349.1 GCA_029863065.1 Betaproteobacteria bacterium | reverse complement strand
TAAGAGCGACGCCAAGGGGCCGCTGTGCGCGGCCCCTTTTCTTGCGTCCCGGCTCGCATCGCTCGTCGACCGCCGCATTGACCATGGCTGATCGCCTGCGCACGGCCTTCGAGCGCCTGCTCGAGGCCGTCGTCTTCCTGCTCATGATCGCGCTCGCGGCGCTGGTCGCGGCCGCGGTGGTGTTCCGCAAGTTCAACGCGCCGATCATCTGGTACGACGAGGTCGCGGTGATCCTGCTCGCCTGGATCACGTATTACGGCGCGGCGCTGGCAGCGCTCAAGGGCGCCCACATCTCCGTATCGGCGCTGGTGGACGCGATGCCGCGCGGGCCACGCATCGCGGTGACGCTGCTCGGCGAGGCTTGCGTCATCGCCTTTTTCCTCGTGCTCGGCTGGGCGGGCTACCAGGTGCTCGGCGTGCTCGCCACCGACTACCTTGTCACGCTGCCCAAGGTGTCGAACGACTATGTGCAGTCGATCATCCCGATCGGCTCGGCGTGCTACGTCATCGCCGAGCTGCTGCGCCTTCCCGCCGTGCTGCGCTTTGCCGCGGCGCGCAGCGAAGCGAGCCCCTGAGCATGGCCATCGTCCTGCTGTTTCTCGGTGTCCTTGCGCTGGTGCTGATCAACGTGCCGATCGCCGTGGCGCTCGGCATCGCCGCGGCTGTCGCCATGGGCGCCTCGCAGGGCGCGGGCGCACTGCCCAACATGGCGATCGTCATGTACTCGGGCACCACCGGCTTTCCGCTGATCGCGATTCCGCTTTTCATCTTTGCCGGCGCGATCATGAACACTTCGGGCATCTCGCGCCGCCTGATCGCGTTCGCGTCCGCGATCCTCGGCTTCATCCGCGGCGGCCTGGCGATGGTGAACATCGGCAGCTCGATGTTCTTTGCCGAGATTTCGGGCTCGGCGGTGGCCGATGTCGCGGCGCTCGGCTCGGTGCTGATGCCGGCAATGAAGAAGAAGGGCTACCCCGGTACCTTCGCCGCCGCGATCACCTCGTCCTCGGCCTCGCTCGCAATCATCATTCCGCCCTCGATCCCGATGATCCTGTATGCGGTCATGTCGGGCGCTTCGGTGGTGCAGCTGTTCGTGGCCGGCATCATTCCCGGAGTGATCGGCGGCCTTTCCATGATGGCGCTGAGCTACTGGTACGCGGTGCGCTACAACTGGCCGGTCGAGGAAGTGTTCCAGCTGAAGAACGTCTGGAAGACCTTCAAGGACGCCGCGCTTGCGCTGCTGCTGCCGGTGATCATCCTTGGCGGCATCTTCGGCGGCGTCGTCACGGCCTCCGAAGGGGCGGGCCTGGCGGTCGTGGCGGCCATTGGCATCGCCCTGTACTACCGCGAGATCCAGTGGCAGCAGCTCTGGACGGCGGTAATCGACGGCGCAGTGCAGACCGCCGCGGTGATGCTGCTGGTGGCGGCAAGCGCGCTGCTCGGCGTGTACCTCACCGAAGCGCAGGTGCCGCAGAAGCTCGCGCAGGTGATCGTCGGCCTGACCAAGGAGCCCTGGGCGGTGCTGTTGCTGCTCAATTTCTTTTTCCTGTTCATCGGCCTGTTCCTGCACTCGGCCGCGGCCATCATCCTCGTCGTTCCGATCGTCATGCCGGTGGTGAACGCGGTCGGCATCGATCCGGTGCATTTCGGACTCATCGTCACGCTCAACCTCGCCATCGGCCAGCAGACCCCGCCGGTGGCGAGCGTCCTGATGACCGCCTGCTCGATCGCCAAGGAGAACGTCTGGGACGTCACCAAGGTCAACCTGCCGTTCATCGCTGTGCTCGTCAGCGTACTGCTGCTAATCACCTACGTGCCCGCCATCCCGCTCGCGCTGGTCAACCTGTTCTACCGCTAGGAGGAGCCGTGCAAGGGTCCGTGAATGTCGAGCGCGACGGCGCCATCGCCACGGTGGTGCTCAACCGCCCCGACAAGATGAACGCCATGACACTCGACATGTGGCTCAGGCTCGGCGACGCGTTTCGCGCGCTGGACGCCGACGACGCGGTGCGCTGCATCGTACTGCGTGGCGCCGGCCGCAAAGCCTTCGCCGCCGGCGCCGACATCGCCGAGTTC
>JAOTWE010000120.1 GCA_029863065.1 Betaproteobacteria bacterium | reverse complement strand
GGCTCGCCTCGGAAGTCCTCGATTACATCGCGCCTCACGTGAAGCCGGGCGTGACCACGGGGACCCTCAACGACCTGTGCCACACCTACATGATCGAGGTGCAGGGCACGACCCCGGCGCCGCTCAATTACGCGCCGCCGGGGTACAAGCCGTTTCCGAAGTCGATTTGCACTTCGGTCAATCATCAGGTGTGCCACGGCATCCCGGGCGAGCGGGTGCTCAAGCCCGGCGACATCCTGAACATCGACGTCACGGTAATCAAGGACGGCTTCCACGGCGACAGCAGCCGCATGTTCTATGTGGGCGAGCCCAGCATCCAGGCGCGCAGGCTGGTCGAGGTGACCTACGAATGCATGTGGGCGGGCATCCGCCAGGTGCGTGCCGGTGCCCACCTGGGCGACCTCGGCGCGGCGATCCAGGCGTACGCCGAAAAGCACGGCTACTCCGTGGTGCGGGAGTTCTGCGGTCACGGCATCGGCCGCAGATTCCACGAGGATCCGCAGGTCCTTCACTACGGCAAGCCGGGGACCGGCCTGCGGATGGAGCCCGGCATGACCTTCACCGTCGAACCGATGATCAACGCCGGCAAGGCCGCGATCCGCGAGCTTGCGGACGGCTGGACCATCGTCACCAAGGACCACAGCCTCTCGGCGCAGTGGGAGCACACGGTCCTCGTTACGCAGGGCGGTTACGAAGTGCTCACGACGTCGGTCGGCGCGCCGCCGACGCCGGATCTGCCCACCCCTTCCTGACATGAGCGCGGCACCTGCGCCGACGGAGCAGTGGCGCGCAGGTCTGTTGGCCGGCCGTGAGGCGTTGCGCCAGTCATACCTGCGCGCCGCGGCGCCACAGCGCCAGCTGCGCGCCCACAGCCGTCTGATCGACGGCACGTTGCGCGGTTTGTGGCGGGCGCTGCGCCCCGCGGCGCCTGCCGCCCTGGTGGCCACCGGCGGCTATGGACGCGGCGAGCTGTTCCCGTATTCGGACATCGACGTGCTGGTGCTCCTTGGCGCAGAGCCCGGAGCGCAGGCGCGCACCAGCCTCGAACGGCTCGTGGGCACGTTCTGGGACGTCGGCTTGGAAGTCGCGCACAGCGTGCGCACCGTCGAGGAGTGCGTAGCCGCCGCCGGCGCCGACATCACCGTGCAGACCGCATTGCTCGAGGCCCGGTTCCTCGGCGGCAGCCGCAGGCTGTTCCGCGAACTGATCGCCGCGGTGGCAACCGGGCTGGACGCACCGGCGTTCCTGAAGGACAAGACGCTGGAGCAGGAACAGCGCCACGCGAAGCACCAGGACACCGCCTACGCGCTGGAACCGAATCTGAAGGAAGCCCCGGGCGGCATGCGCGATCTGCAGACCATTCAGTGGATCGCCCGCGCCTGCGGCCTGGGCCGGCATTGGCGCGATCTGCAGCGCCACGGCCTGCTGTTGCGCGCCGAGGCGATACAGCTGGCGCGTCACGAAAATCTGCTGCACGACCTGCGCATCCGGCTGCACTACCTCGCCGGCCGGCGCGAAGACCGCATCGTCTTCGATTATCAGACGCCGCTTGCCGAGCAGTGCGGCTATCGGGGCACGCCGACGCGCCTGCCGAGCGAGCAATTGATGCAACGCTACTACACGACCGCCAAGGCGGTGACGCAGCTCAATACCATCCTGCTGCAGAACCTCGAGGCGCGAATTGCCGGCCAGTCCGATGCCACCCCGCTCGCCCTCAACGAGCGTTTCCAGGTGCGTGGCGAGCGGCTCGAGGCCGGTGACGAAACCCTGTTCGAGCGCGAGCCGCGCGCCATCCTGGAAAGTTTCGTGCTGCTGCAGCAGCACCAGGAGCTGCGCGGCATGACGGCGGGCACGCTGCGCGCCTTGTGGCGCGCACGGCCGCGCGTCGATGCGCGCCTGCGGCGCGATCCTGTCGCCCGGCTGCTGTTTCTGCACTTCCTGCAGCAGCCGCGCGGTGTCGTCCACGAGTTCCGGCGCATGAACCAGTACGGCATCCTCGGGCGCTACCTGCCGGAGTTCGGCCGCATCGTCGGCCAGATGCAGCACGACCTGTTCCACGTGTACACCGTGGACCAGCACATCCTCATGGTGGTGCGCAATCTGCGCCGCTTCACGATGCCCGAGTTCGCGCATGAATTTCCCTTGTGCAGCCAGCTGATGAACGGCTTCGAGCGGCGCTGGCTGCTCTATATCGCGGCGCTGTACCACGACATCGCCAAGGGCCGTGGCGGCGACCATTCCGAACTCGGCATGCGCGACGTGCGCGCCTTCTGCCGCCGCCACGGACTGTCGCGCGAGGACGCGGAGCTCGCCGCGTTTCTCGTCGAACACCATCTGAGCCTGTCGGGGACCGCGCAGAAGCAGGACGTGCATGATCCCGAGGTGGTGCGCGCGTTCGCCGAGCTGGTCGGTAGCGAGCGGCGCCTGGTGGCGCTGTACCTGCTCACCGTCGCCGATGTCCGCGGCACCAGCCCTAAGGTGTGGAACGCGTGGAAGGCGAAGCTGCTCGAGGACCTGTTCCGCGCCGCGCGCCGCGTGCTCGCCGGCGACGCGCCGGCGCTCGACGCGGCGCTCGCCGAAAAGCAGGAGGAAGCCGCGCGGCTGCTGCGCCTGTACGCGCTTTCCGACGAGGTCAAGACGCGCTTCTGGGCACAGCTCGATACGCCCTACTTCCTGCGCCACGACGCCCAGGAAATCGCCTGGCAGACGCGCAACCTGCATTACCGCGTGGACGCCGCCGCACCGGTGGTCAAGGCGCGACTGGCGCCGATCGGCGAGGGGCTGCAGGTCATGATCTACGTTCCCGACCGCGAGGCGCTGTTCGCGCGCATCTGCGGCTACTTCGAGCGCGCCGGCTTCAACATCGCCGAGGCCAAGATCCACACCACGCGCCATGGCTACGCCCTGGACACCTTCCTGGTGATGGGCCAGGGTCCGGGCGCGCACTACCGCGACATGCTGTTGCAGATCGAGAACGAACTGGCGGCCGAGGTCGACTCGCGCGCCCCGCTGCCGCCGCCGCGGGGCGGGCGCCTCTCGCGTCGCGCACGGCATTTCCCGGTGTCGCCGGCCGTGGACCTGCGGCCCGACGAGCGTGGCGTGTACCAGGTGCTGTCGATCGTCGCCAGCGACCGCCCGGGCCTGCTCTACGCGGTGGCACGCACGCTTGCGCAGCATGGTGTTAGCGTGCACACGGCGAAGATCATCACCCTGGGCGACCGCGCCGAAGACGTGTTCATCGTCTCGGGCGAGGCACTGGCGCAGCCGCGGCTGGTCCTGCAGCTCGAGCAGCAGCTGCTGCGGGAGCTGCAGACCCCGTAGGCGTCAGTCCTCCGGCGGCAGGTCTTCGCCGGGGAACAGCGACTCGTTGAAGCCGAACTTGCGCATATCGCGGATGCGCATCGGGTAGAGGATGCCGTCAAGGTGATCGCACTCGTGCTGTACGACGCGCGCATGGAAACCTTCCACGATGCGCTCGAAGCGCAGGCCATGCTGGTCGCTGCCGGAGTAGCGCAGGTGCCGGAAGCGCGGCACCAGGCCGCGCATGCCGGGCACCGACAGGCAACCCTCCCAGTCCTCGTCCTGGTCGGCGGCGAGCGGCTCGAGGATCGGATTGATGAGCACGGTATCGGGCACCTCCGCCGCCTGCGGGTAGCGCGGATTGGCGCGCACACCGAAGATCACCACGCGCAAGGCCACCCCGATCTGCGGCGCCGCCAGCCCGGCGCCATTGAGGTGCGCCATGGTGTCGCGCATGTCGGCGAGCAGCGCGGCCACTTCCGGGGTACCGAATTGCGTCACGGGTCGCGCCTTCTCCAGCAGGCGCCCATCACCCATGCGCAAGACCTCCCGGATCATCCGCCGACCAGCTTCTCGATGATGCGGCGAACGCGCCCCATGGCTTCTTCGAGCACAGCCTCGATGCGCTCCATGGGAATGGCGTGCGCGCTGTCGCCGCGGCCGGCGGCGAAATTGGCGCTCACCGCGATCGCCGCGTACTCCAGTCCCAGCTCGCGTGCCAGCGCGGCTTCCGGCATGCCGGTCATGCCGACGATGTCGGCGCCGTCGCGCTCCAGGCGGTTGATTTCCGCCGCGCTCTCCAGGCGCGGGCCCTGCGTGGCGGCGTAGGTGCCGCCGTCGAGCACCTTCTCTGCGCAAGCGCGCGCTGCAACGAGAATGCGTAGGCGCAGAGATTGCGTGTACGGTTCGGTGAAATCGATATGCGTGACGGGAGCGCCTTCGCCCTCGAAGAACGTGGCGCAACGCCCCCAGGTGTAGTCGATGATCTGGTCGGGAACCAGCAGCGTGCCCGGCGTCACGTCACGCCGGATTCCCCCGACCGACGCCACCGAGACGACGCCGGAAATGTTCTCCTCTTTCAGCGCCCAGAGATTGGCGCGGTAGTTCACCTCATGCGGGGCGACCGTGTGGCCATAGCCGTGGCGCGCCAGGAACACCAGGCCCTTGCCGCGGATGGCGCCGAAAGTCAACGCGCCCGAGGGCTCGCCATAGGGCGTGCGCACCACCTTGCGCTTCGTGATCTCGAGGCTGGCGAGCCTCGACAGGCCGCTGCCGCCGATGACGGCCAGCGTCATGCGTTCCTCATGGCGCGAATCTCCGGCAGATTGCGCCAGAATCCCTTGGCATCCATGCCGCAGCCGAAGACGAAGCGGTCGGGAATGCGCACGCCGACGAAGTCGGCGCGGATGGGCTTGGGCACCGGCTGTTCCTTTTCCACGAGGACGGCGCTCAGCACCGTGGCCGCGCCTAGAGAGCGCAGCTGGTCGCAGATCGCGCCCAGCGTCTTCCCATGATCGAGGATGTCGTCGAGCAGGAGCACGGTGCGGCCGCGCACATCCTCCGGGGGACTGACGCGCCAGGCGATACCGCCGCCGCTCGTCGCCGCGCCGTAGCGCGTCGCATGAACGTAATCGAGATCCATGGGAAAACGCAGCCGCGGCAGCAGCTGCCCGGCAAACACCACGGCGCCGCCCATCACCACCAGCACCATTGGATAGGCATCGCGCAGGCGGGCATCGATCTCCGTGGCCAGCCGGGCGATCGCATCCTGGATCTCGCGCTGGCTGCAAACGAGATCCGAGTTCTCGAGGAACGACCAGGCGCGACCGAGGTCAGGCACGGGAGCGATCTTCGAGGTAGCGCGTGAAGCCCTCGCCGACTTCCGCGTGCTTCGATCCGAGCTCCACGGTCGCCTGCAGGTAGCCCAGCTTGGAGCCGCAATCGTAGCGGCGGCCGGAGAAGCGATAGGCCATCACGCGCTCCTCTTGCAGCAGCGCCGCAATGCCGTCCGTCAGCTGGATTTCACCGCCGCTGCCGGGCTGCACCGCCGCCAGCAAGTCGAAGATGCGCGGCGTCAGCACGTAGCGCCCGACGACGGCCAGCGTCGAGGGCGCCTTTTCGGGTTTCGGTTTTTCCACCATGGCGCGGATCTGGCTGAGCTCGGCGCCGGCGCGCTCCGTGCTGACGATGCCGTAGCTTGCGGTCTGTTCGCGCGCCACCTCCATCACACCGAGGATCGAGCAGCCCTCGGCGGCGAAGCGCTCCGCCATCTGCGCGGTGACGGAAGGCTGCGCGTCGATGAGGTCGTCGGCCAGCAGTACGGCAAACGGTTCGTTGCCGACGACCGGCTGCGCGCACAGCACCGCGTGGCCAAGGCCGAGCGGCTCGGGCTGGCGCGTATAAATGCAGCGACAGCCGGGTGGCAGAACGCCCTGCACGATTTCAAGCAGCGCGCGCTTGCCCTTTGCCTCCAGGTCGGACTCGATTTCGTAGGCCGTGTCGAAATGATCTTCGATGGCGCGCTTGTGGCGGCCGGTGATGAAGATCATGTCGGTGATGCCGGCCGCCGCCGCCTCCTCCACCGCATACTGGATGAGCGGCTTGTCGACGATCGGCATCATCTCCTTCGGGCTCGCCTTGGTGGCGGGCAGGAAGCGGCTGCCGAAGCCGGCGACCGGGAATACGGCTTTGCGAAGTGCTTGCGCCATGTGCGTCAGAGTTTGTCCAGCTTGTCCCTCAGGCCCTTTTCGTCCAGCACCGTGACGCCGAGCTCGCGCGCCCGCTCGAGCTTGCTGCCGGGCTCGTCACCGGCGACGACATAGTCGGTGCTCTTCGACACCGAACTCGCGACCTTGTGCCCCCTGGACTCTATCAGCGATTTGGCCTCGTCGCGCGACAGTCCGGGCAGCGTGCCCGTGAGCACAAACGTCCTTGCCACGCGTGCCGGCGCAGCGCGCGGCTCGGCGCGCACGCGCACGCCAGCCGCGGGCGCGATCAGCCGCTCGATGACCTCGCGGTTGTGCCGCTCCTCAAGAAACTGCCGCACGCTTTCCATGATCTCGGGACCGATGCCTTCGAGCGGCACCGCCTCGAGGGCTTCGCCGCGGCGCTTGCGCTTCGCGTTGTCCTTGCGCACGCTCTCCTTGTCGCGCGCGAGCTGCTCCCAGTCCGCCTGCAGGAATTCCTCCAGGCTGCCGAAGTGCCGCGCCAGGATCTTGGCGACTTCCTCGCCAACGCCGGGAATGCCCAGTGCGAAGATGAAGCGCGAAAGCGTGGCGTCGCGCGAGCGCTCGATGCTGGCGAGCACGTTGCGCGCGGACTTCTCGCCCATGCGCTCGAGCCCGGCCAGGACATCGGCATCCAGCGTGTACAGGTCCGCGGGGCTCGCCACCATTTCCAGCTCGATCAGTTGCTCGGCGAGCTTGTCCCCCAGCCCCTCGATGTCCATGGCGCGCCGCCCCTTGAAATGCAGCAGCGCCTGGATGCGCTGCGCCCGGCAGAACAGCCCGCCGGTGCAGCGCGTTGCCGCTTCGCCGGCAACGCGCGCTGCCGCCGAGCCGCACACCGGGCAGCGCTCCGGCATGCGGAATTCGTGCGTCGCCGCGGGGCGCTTCTCGAGCCTCACCCCCACCACTTCCGGGATGACGTCGCCCGCGCGGCGCACGATCACCGTGTCGCCGACGCGCACGTCCTTGCGCCGCAACTCGTCCTCATTGTGCAGCGTCGCGTTGGTGACGGTGACGCCGCCGACGAACACCGGCTTGAGGCGCGCCACCGGCGTCAGCACACCGGTGCGCCCGACTTGCACGTCGATGCCGAGCACCTCGGTTTCCTGCTCCTCAGCCGCGTACTTGTGCGCCAGGGCGAAGCGCGGGGCGCGCGCCACATGGCCCAGGCGCTCCTGCCAGTCGAGGCGGTTCACCTTGTAGACCACGCCGTCGATCGCGAACGGCAGGCCAACGCGCTTCGCGCCGAGCTGCGCGTAATACGCCAGCACGCCGTCGGCACCGCGCACCACGGCGCGATCCTTGACCACCGGGAAGCCCATCGCCGCCAGCCGCGCGAGGATCTCGTCCTGCGTGCGCCAGCGCGCCGTGGGCGCCTCGCCCACGCCGTAGGCGAAGAAGCGCAGCGTGCGCTGCGCCGTGATGCGTGAATCCAGTTGCCGCAGGCTGCCGGCAGCGGCGTTGCGCGGGTTGACGAACTCTTTGTGACCGGCGGCGCGCTGGCGCGCGTTCAGCGCCTCGAAGTCGCGCCGGAACATCAGCACCTCCCCGCGCACTTCGAGCTCGCGCGTGTCCACGGCCTGCGGCAGGCGCAGCGGAATGGCGCCGACGGTGCGCAGGTTCGGCGTCACGTCCTCGCCGTTCGTGCCGTCGCCCCGCGTTGCGCCTTGCACGAAGACGCCGTCACGGTAGGCGAGGCTCACGGCCAGGCCGTCGAACTTCGGTTCGACCGCGTAGTCGACCTCTTCGACTTGCAGCGCATCGCGCACGCGGCGATCAAAAGCGCGTACTTCGTCTTCCGAGAACGCGTTTGCCAGCGACAGCATCGGCGTGCGGTGCCGGACCTGCGCAAATGCCGTGAGCGGCGGCGCGCCGACGCGCTGCGTTGGTGAGTCGGGCGCCGCAAGCTCGGGGTGCTCGGCCTCCAGGCGCTGCAATTCCGCGAACAGGCGGTCGTACTCGGCGTCGGTGATCTCCGGCGCGTCTTCCACGTAGTAGAGACGATTGTGGCGCTCAAGGCCGCGGCGCAACGCCGCGGCGCGCTGGCGCAGGGAATCCGCCACCGCCATGGCTCAGGAGAACAGGCGCAGCGCCGCCGGGCTGCCGGGCTCGATGCCTCGCGCCTCGAGCGTGCCGCGCACCGCGTCGAGCTGTGCGCCGATCGTGGCAAGCGCATGCTCGTCAAGCAGCCGCGCGTTGTCGTCGACAATCATGCCGCCCAGGCTCGCGGACAGGTCGCGAGCGTAAACCACCATCGCGTCGTAGGCGCGGCGCACCTCGGGCGAGTGCGGCACGTCGAGCGACAGGACGTAGCCGCCATCCTCGCGGCGCGCGACGCCGAACGCCCCCGGCGCCTGCGGCGGCGCGTCGCTCGCGAAGATCCCGCCGGACTGTGGCACCACGTGCAGGACGATCTGGATGTCGGAGTCCGCGCACAAGTCATCGAGCTCCCGCGCCGACTCGATTGCCTGCTTGATCTCCGGCGCCGTCACGCTGGCGTCGAT
Source organism: Betaproteobacteria bacterium (assembly GCA_029863065.1). Lineage (GTDB taxonomy): Bacteria > Pseudomonadota > Gammaproteobacteria > Burkholderiales > SG8-39 > JAABQT01. The sequence continues at coordinate 764 of JAOTWE010000120.1, read as the reverse complement.
CTGCGCCGCCAGCGTGTCGGCCGCCGCGCGGAACTCGATCAGCTCGGCCTCGGCCACCGGACCGGCGCGGCTGGCGAGCTGCAGCGCCGCGCGCACCGCGGCGCAGCTGCCCGCTGCGGCGAGGGGGCGCCAGGTCGCCCGATCGGGGCTGGCCGCGAGCAGCGCGCGGCCGGCAAAGCGATGCTCGAACGGCGCCCAGTGCGCCGCCACTTCGGCGGCCGATGTCAGCTGGCGCAGCTGCAAGTCGATGACGTAGTCCAGCCGAGAGTCGGGCAGCGCGGCCACTTCCGGTGGCGCCGCGCGCCGCGCCGGGGCGTCGAACCTCGGCTCCTGGCGCTGCGCCGCGCCTTCCATGAGGACGTCGGCATGCGCGGAGCGGAAGGCGCGCTCCGCGGTGCGCCGCGCACGCCGCTCCTGGAGCGCGTTGTAGGCGAAGATTCCCGCCACGACCAGCACGCCGACCGCCAGCAGCCCGATCTGCAGGTCGCTCATGGCCCGGGCGCTGGCCAGCCCGCCGCGTTCAGGCGGCGAGCTCCTCCCGGATACGCAGCGCCTCGTCGATGTCCACCGCGACGACGCGCGACACGCCCGATTCGGGCATGGTGACGCCGATCAGCTGCGCCGCCATCTCCATGGTGATCTTGTTGTGGCTGATGAACAGGAACTGCGTCTGCACCGACATCTTGCGCACCAGATTGCAGAAGCGCTCCGTGTTGCTGTCGTCGAGCGGCGCGTCGACCTCGTCGAGCAGGCAGAACGGCGCC